>JBATID010000025.1:0-2627 GCA_049667545.1 Woeseiaceae bacterium | reverse complement strand
TCTTCATCGTCATGATTGTCGGTGCCCACTCGGACATTTCCTGACGCGGCGCGCTAAGAACTTTGTTCATCTCGCCGAGGATGTGCAAGCGAGCATCGCGGGCCTGAGCGAGCGCCTTGCTCATGATTTCGCGGGTAATGCCCTGGATCTTGATGTCCATCTGCAACGCCGTGATGCCATCGTCGGTGCCTGCGACCTTGAAGTCCATGTCGCCGAGGTGATCCTCGTCGCCAAGAATATCGGTCAGGACGGCAAAATCGTCGCCTTCTTTGACAAGTCCCATGGCAACGCCGGCCACCGGTGCCTTCATCGGTACACCAGCGTCCATTAGCGCCAGACTGCTGCCACAGACGGATGCCATCGAGCTCGAGCCATTCGATTCTGTGATTTCGGAAACCACGCGAATGACATAGCCAAACTCATCCATATCCGGCATGACTGCCTGGATGCCGCGGCGCGCCAGTTTGCCATGACCAATTTCGCGGCGTTTCGGTGAACCAACAAAGCCGGTCTCGCCCACACAGAACGGCGGGAAGTTGTAATGCAACATGAACGGCTCTTTGTGCTCACCCTGTATTGAGTCGATGAGCTGAGCGTCGCGACCGGTACCCAAAGTCGTAACGACAATGGCCTGGGTCTCGCCGCGGGTGAAGATGGCGGAACCATGCGCGCGTGGCAGAACACCAACCTGAACGTCGATCGGTCGAACCGTGCTCTGATCACGGCCATCGATACGAGGCTCGCCGCGAATAACACGTTGGCGAACAATGGTCTTCTCCAGTTTCGACAGGGCTCCCTTGACCTCATCAGCCGACCAGCGAGCATCGTCGCCACCGGCCAGCGCATCAGTAGCGGCCGCCTTGGCATCGCCAACGGCTGCCTGTCGATCCTGCTTGTCGGTGATCCGGTAGGCATCAGCCAGGCCTGATTCGGCCTGCGCCGCAACCGCAGCCGCCAGATCCTCATCCGCTGCCGGAGCCTCCCAGGTCCACGCCGGCTTGCCGACTTCGGCCGCCAGCTCGCTGATCGCGTCAATGGCCACCTGCAGCTGCTCATGACCGAACATCACTGCGCCGAGCATGACCTCTTCGGACAGTCCGTTAGCCTCCGACTCGACCATCAGGACTGCGTCCCTGGTACCGGCGACAACGAGTTCGAGATCAGAATCCGCGACCGCCGCAACGCCGGGGTTCAAGATATATTCTCCGTCTTTGTAGCCAACCTTGGCGGCTGCTATCGGTCCGGCAAATGGCATGCCGGAAATTGCCAGGGCAGCCGACGCACCGATCAGCGCGGGAATGTCAGGATCGACATCGGGGTTCAGGGACATCACGGTAGCGATGATCTGTACCTCGTTCGTAAATCCCTTTGGAAACAACGGGCGAACCGGACGGTCAATCAGCCGACAGGTCAGGATTTCTTTTTCGCCCGGACGACCCTCGCGCTTGAAGAACCCACCCGGGATCTTGCCAGCGGCATAGGTCTTTTCCTGGTAGTTCACCGTCAGCGGAAAAAAGTCTCGGCCCGGATCGGCTGTTTTGTGGCCGACCGCGGTGACGAGCACCGTGGTTTCAGCCATGTCAACGATGACAGCACCGTCGGCCTGACGGGCGATCGCACCCGTATCAATAGTTACTTTGTGTTCCCCAAACTGGAACGTTTTTGTAGTCGATTTCACAATGAATACTCAGATAGACGATAGGCAGGCAACAGCAAGCGACGACGCACCCAAAACGGGAACGACGTGTCGATTGTTCACGCTGCCAGAAATGCTCGCTGAATCAGCGGCGGAGACCGAGCTTGCTAATAAGCTCGCGGTAGCGGTCCTGGTCCCTGGACTTAAGGTAGTCAAGCAGCTTGCGGCGCTTGTTGACCATCCTCAGGAGACCCTGACGGCTGTGGTGATCTTTCTTGTGCTCACCGAAGTGCTCCGTGAGCTCAGATATTCTTTTCGACAACAGTGCTACCTGCACCTCGGGGGAACCGGTATCGCCCTCGCTTCTCGCGTATTCGGCGACCAAGCCCTGCTTTGCTTCACTGGAAAGTGACATTTCTCGATAACTCCAATTAACTCTATTTATAGGCCTTTTTTGAAGCGCGGTATTCTAGCGCCTGTTCGGGCCCATTAACACCCTTAAATCAAATATCTACGGCTTTTTTGCCGGTAGCTGAAAAACGCGGCGTGGCGCGACCTGGCCATCGCCCGGCAACTCACCCACACCCAGGAATCGTTCATCGTCACCGTATACCCTCGCCAACCCCATTCCAGAGGTCCCGGCAATTGCTACCGCCTGCCCGCCGCTGAAGCGCTGGGCGGCGGCCGCGTCGACGACCACAGCTGGAAATGACTGCAGCGCGCTGTCTGGCCTCAGCAGGCGCTCAGTCAGCGCTGCCGGGTCGTCATGGGCCAGGGTTTCAGCGGTCTCGAGATCGATCATGTCGGCTGCCCTGAAGTGCCCTACGGTCTCGCGGTGCAGCCTCGTCGTATGCGCCAGGGTGCCCGCCTGTTTCGCCACGTCCTCCACCAGGGTCGTGATATAGGTGCCCTTTGAGCAGTGCACCCGAAACACCAGCCTGGAGCCGGCGGCCTCGAGCAACACGATCTCATCGATGTGAATTCGTCGTGG
>JBATID010000024.1:0-7938 GCA_049667545.1 Woeseiaceae bacterium | reverse complement strand
TGCAGTTCTCACCGCAACGCCTGTCGTTCGTGACGGAGTCACGCGTCGTGGACACGACGAAGATGCGTAACGTACTGGGCGTAACGCCGCGCTATGCCAACGCCGCGGACGGCATCAAGGCGAGCCTTTAACGGCAGGACGTCAGGGCTGACTGCGAGTGCTGCGCAACCAGGCTGTCAGCGGCTTCCAGTCGTCCCAGTCCGGCCACGCCAGGTACTCGGGCAACTCGAAAATGCCGAGGCCACGCGTGTACGCCCGCACGTAATTCTGCGCTTCGCGCAGCGCCGCGATGTAGGGTGTCCGCGCTTTGAGCAGGTACTCGTCAAGCTCATCAAAAATCAGCGTGTTGTCACGCACCCGATTGGCTACGGTGCCGATCTTCGCCTGCTTGCGCTCGATCTTGCCGACGCTTTTCAGTTCCTCGAGAAATTTGGTGGTGGCCTGCATGTCGATGGTTGACGGCAGCACCGGCACCACGATGGTCTCGGCATGTTTGACCAGGTCGGTCAGCTCCGCGCCATGCGAGCGAGCCGGCGCGTCAATAATGACGAAGTCGGCGGTACGCGGAACGCGCCGCAACCCCCCGTCGAACCCGGCCACTCCGGTAATTTCCGCCCGGTTATCGGGGCGGCGGTCGAGCCAGTCGAGACTCGATCGCTGCGGATCGTAATCAGCAAGCGCGACGCTGGCGCCTTCTGTAGCGAAATAAGATGCGATGTTGGTAGCGAGGGTGCTCTTGCCACAGCCGCCTTTCGCATTCAAAACCATTATGTGCCGCATGACTCTCTCCAAGGGCGATGTTGTTAGTGTGGCTTTAAGTTTATGTAAAACTACAGAGGCCAACATGAAAAGTCCATTCGACTGAATCGGGCGACTGTTACACTCAAAAAATGCAGCTCGACTACCTTGAAATGCACGGCACCGGCAACCGCATACTGGTTGTGGATCAACGTACCCACAACCGGCCGCCGCCCGATGCAGCGACAATAAAACAACTGGGCCAGGGCATTGCCGGACCGGCTTTTGACCAGTTGATGTGGGTAACAACCGCCAGCGACGCGAACCACGCTGCCAGCTACCGCGTCTTTAATACCGACGGCTCCGAGGTAGAGCAATGCGGCAACGGGGTGCGCTGCGTGGCGCGGGTGCTGGCCGAAGAATCGCAACATACTCAGTCATTTACGCTCGAAAGCCCTGCCGGCCCCGTGGAGGCGATCATCCTCGACGACGGGTTGATATCGATTGGTATGGGAGCGCCCGAGTTCGCGCCGTCGCGGATCCCGTTTCTGGCAGACGACGAGGCCCTTACCTATGCACTCGAGGCCGACGGCCAGACATTCGATGTTGCCGCCATCTCGATGGGTAACCCGCACTGCGTACTGCAGGTACCCGACGTAGAGACCGCGCCGGTCGCCCGCATCGGCCCGCTTATCGAGCACCATGAGCGCTACCCGGAAGGCACCAATGTGGGCTTCATGCGGATCGTCGATAACACGACGATCGAGCTGCGCGTGCACGAGCGTGGCGTGGGCGAGACGCAGGCGTGCGGCACCGGCGCCTGCGCCGCGGTCGTGGCGGGACAGCGGCTCGGATTGCTGGGCCCGGAGGTCACCGTGCGGCTGCCGGGTGGCGAAGTCATGGTAAGCTGGCGCGGCGGTCAGGATCCGGTCTGGCTGACCGGCAATGCCGAGCTGATCGCTGAAGGAACTTTGGAAATATGAGCACGCAACCAAAAAAGGATTACGGCGACGAGGAGCTGTCGGACGCGGCCATCTGCGAGTTCCTGGCCGCGCACCCGGACTTTTTCGAACGCAATCCACAACTCCTGAGCGCACTTCAGCTGCCGCACGCCACGGGCAGCGCTGTCTCGCTGGTGGAACGGCAGGTATCGGTATTGCGGCAGAAGGATCTGAAGCGCAAACGACAGTTGCAGGACCTGATCGAGGTGGCGCGCGCGAACGATGTGCTGTCCGCCAAGATTCATGAATTCAGCAAGCAGCTGCTCGCTACCAGCAGCCTGGCCAGCACTGTCGCGGTCATAGAAACGGCCATGCGCAGTGGCTTCGACGCAGACCAGTCCGTGCTCGTGATTTTCGGCGATCCCGATCATTTTTCGGACATCGATGCCGGGCGATTTTTTCATGTCATTGGTCGCAAAGACCCGGCACTCAAGCCGTTTAACACGTTCCTTAACGGGAGCGGCGCGCGTTGCGGTCAAATACGCGACACGCAGCGTGAATTCCTGTTTCACCGCGACGCCGAAGAAATCGGCTCTGCCGCCCTGGTGCCACTGGGCAAGGGCGCGGAAATTGGTTTTCTTGCGATAGGCAGTGTCAGCAGTGACCGGTTTCACCCGGGCATGCGCATCGATTTTCTGACGCGGCTTGGAGAGCTGATCGCGGCAGCGCTCAAGCGTTACTAGGGCCGATCGTTTGGACAATGCCGCCTGGATCGAGCGCTTTATCCGCCACCTCGAGACCGAACGCCGGCTGTCGCCGCTAACCTGCAAGAACTACCGTCGCGACCTCGAGACACTCCTGGATTACCTGGAGAACGCCGGTGTCGCCGAGTGGCGGCAACTGGATGCCGAGCATGTGCGATCTTATTCCGCAGCCTGTTTCAGAAAGGGCCTTGGCGCGAGAAGTATTCAGCGCCGCCTGTCAGCGGTACGCACTTTTTTTCGTTACCTGATCCGCGAAAAACACGCCGACAAGAATCCGGCGGCGTCGGTGTCCGCGCCGAAAGCCAGCAAACGCTTGCCGGGCAACCTGGATGCTGATCGCATGGCGCGCCTTCTCGATATTCCCGGCAAGGGCGCGATCGTCGACCGTGACCGCGCGATACTGGAGCTGTTGTATTCGTCAGGGCTGCGGCTCGCCGAGCTCGTCGGTCTGAACTGTGGCGACGTCGACCCGCACGACGCGACCGTGCGAGTCACCGGCAAAGGCAGCAAGGAGCGCATCGTTCCCGTCGGCCGGCACGCACTGAAAGCGCTGGCTCGCTGGCAGAAGTCGCGCAACGCGCTGGCCGGCGTCGAGGAAACGGCGCTGTTCGTCAGCAACCGGGGCACCCGGATCAGCCCGCGCTCGGTGCAGGCGAGAGTCAGCCACTGGGCACGACGCCAGGGCATCGATACCAACGTGTACCCGCATTTGTTCAGGCACTCGTTCGCGACCCACATGCTGGAATCCAGCCACGACCTGCGTGGCGTGCAGGAGCTGCTCGGGCACGCCAATATCGCAACAACGCAGGTATATACGCACCTTGATTTCCAGCATTTGGCCCAGATATACGACCAAACCCATCCACGAGCGCGCAAGAAAGACTAAGTAACAGCGCCGCAGCAGGAACCCGAACCATGGAACAATTTCGAGGGACGACCATTGTCTCGATCCGCCGCAATGGCAAAGTTGCCATCGCCGGCGATGGGCAGGTCAGCATGGGCAACACCATCATGAAAGGTAACGCCCGCAAGGTGCGGCGCCTCGCAGACGGCCGCGTTATCGCCGGCTTTGCCGGTGGCACCGCCGATGCTTTTACATTGTTCGAACTGTTCGAGAGCAAGCTCGAGCAGTACGGCAACCTGACGCGCGCGGCGATCGAGCTGGCCAAGGACTGGCGTACCGACCGGCGCTTGCGGCGTCTCGAGGCGCTGCTGTGCGTCGCCGACAAGGACGCCTCTTTCATCATCTCGGGAAACGGCGACGTTATTGAGCCGGAAGATGACCTGATGGCCATCGGCTCCGGCGGCCCCTTCGCCCAGGCGGCAGCCAGCGCTTTGCTTAAAAACACCGACTTGTCGGCACGCGAGATTGTTGAGAAGGCACTGCTCATCGCGGGCGAAATCTGCGTGTACACAAACCAGCACATCACTATCGAAGAACTGTAGAACTTATGTCTCAGATGACACCCAGAGAAATCGTCCAGGAACTGGACAAGCACATCATCGGCCAGGATGAGGCCAAGCGTGCGGTCGCTATCGCGCTCCGGAATCGCTGGCGGCGCGTGCAGGTGGACGAGCCGCTGCGCAGCGAGATAACGCCAAAGAACATCCTGATGATCGGGCCAACCGGTGTCGGTAAAACAGAGATATCACGGCGCCTGGCGCGTCTTGCGAAAGCACCGTTCGTCAAGGTCGAGGCCACGAAGTTCACCGAGGTCGGTTACGTCGGTCGCGAGGTCGACAGCATCGTTCGTGACCTGATGGACGTGTCCATCAAGATGACCCGCGAAGATGCGATGTCAAAAGTGCGGCATCGCGCCGAGGACGCCGCGGAAGAACGCGTGCTGGATGCCCTGCTGCCGCCACCGTCGCGCGGCGTTGGCTTTACGCAGGATACCGAGCGCGCTCCCGTCGACAGTGACACACGGCAAAAATTTCGAAAGATGCTCCGCGAAGGCAAACTCGATGACAAGGAAATCGAGATCGAGATCCAGGCGCTGCCAGTAGGTGTCGAGATCATGGCGCCACCAGGCATGGAGGAAATGACCAGCCAGCTGCAGGGCATGTTCCAGAACCTGGGCGGCAATCGCAGCAAAACGCGCAAGCTGAAAGTGCGTGAAGCGTTTCGTCTGCTTACGGATGAAGAAGCGGCGAAGATGCTCGATGACGAAGAGCTGAAAACGCAGGCTCTCGAGGCCGTGGAGCAGCACGGCATCGTGTTCCTCGATGAGATCGACAAAGTGGCACGGCAGTCCGGCACGCAGGGCGCCGACGTGTCACGCGAGGGCGTGCAGCGCGACCTGTTGCCGCTGGTCGAGGGCTCCACGGTGAGCACGAAGTACGGCATGGTGAAAACAGACCACATCCTGTTCATTGCCTCCGGCGCGTTCAACGTCTCGAAGCCCTCGGACCTGATTCCCGAATTGCAGGGCCGTTTTCCGATTCGGGTTGAGCTCAAGTCGCTGACCACCGAGGACTTTGTGCGCATCCTGACGGAGCCCGATGCCTCGCTGACCTTGCAGTACAGTGCGCTGCTGGGCACCGAGGAGGTGTCGCTGCAGTTCGAGACGGACGGTGTCCGGCGTCTTGCCGAGGTCGCGTATCACGTCAACGAGAACACCGAGAACATCGGCGCGCGTCGCCTGCATACGGTCATGGAACGCCTGCTGGAAACGGTTTCCTTCGAGGCCTCTGACAAGAGCGGCACCGAGGTCATCATCGACGCCGCTTACGTCGACGACCACCTGGCTGAGCTGTCGAAGGACGAGGATCTCAGCCGTTACATCTTGTAGGATTCAGGGGTATCCTCGCCTGCCCGACTAATAACAGTAAAGCGCGCCATGGCCAAGCCACAGCAACCTGACGACACGACGCACTTCGGCTATCAAACCGTAAGTCCGGACGAAAAAGCCGGTTTGGTGCGCGACGTCTTTGACTCGGTCGCCGGCCGCTACGACATCATGAATGACCTGATGTCCGCGGGCCTGCATCGAATTTGGAAACGCTTCACGGTTGCCCAGGCGGTGCTGCGTCCGGGCGATGTCGTTCTGGACCTGGCCGGCGGCACCGGCGATCTCGCCCGGGCGTTTTGCGGCAAGGTCGGCAAAGAGGGCCAGGTCGTGCTGGCGGACATTAACGCTGCCATGCTGCGACAAGGCCGCCGCCGTCTCATCGACGCCGGCGTTGCCGGCAACCTGTCAATCGCCCAGGTCGATGCGCAGCAGCTGCCGTTCGCCGACGGTACGTTCGACTGCATCAGCATGGCGTTTGGACTCAGGAACGTAACCGACAAAGACGCCGCTTTGCGCTCCATGCTGAGCAAGCTGAAAGCCGGTGGCAAAGCGATGATCCTGGAGTTTTCTGCACCTAACAAAGCCATCAAACCCGCGTACGACCTGTATTCCTTCAAAGTGCTGCCGACGCTCGGCAAACTTATTGCGAAGGATGCCGACAGCTACCAGTACCTGGCGGAGTCGATCCGCATGCATCCGGACCAGGAAACGCTCAAGGCGATGATGGAAGATGCCGGTTTCGAGCGCTGCCGTTATCACAATCTTGCCGCCGGCATCGTGGCGCTGCACATTGGCTACCGGGTCTGATCGCGATGAACGCGCTCGAGCCTGTCCTGCAGCCGATTGCCAGGCTCCTGAACCGCAACATTCAGTCCACAACGCCGGCGCGCAAGCTGTGCGGCGAGCTCGCCGGCACCGTGGTGGCTGTGCGCATCAGCAAGACGGCCATCACCGCCTGGTTTGTAGTGCACGAAGATCGTCTTGACGTAACAACCGAGACACAGGACGACGCGGACTTCACCATTAGCGGCTCTTTGTTGACGCTCGCGCGCATGGCCGCAGACGGCGACACGCAGGCGCTGCGCGCCGGATCGCTGGAGATGACAGGCGATGCCGTACTCGCTGAGAAGTTTCAACAACTGCTGGAGTTTGCCAAACCGGATTTCGAGGAAGAGCTCTCAGGCGTCGTTGGCGATGCCGCCGCTCACCGCATCGGCGAGTTTGCACGAAGTGTCAGCAAGTGGGGCGCCGAAGCGCGGGCAACGATGGGCGACAACATTCGCGAGTATCTGCAGGAAGAAAGTCGCGAACTGCCGAGCCGCTACGAAATGGACCGCTTCACGGGCAATGTCGATGTGCTGCGTGACGACGTGGAGCGGCTGGCGGCGCGCATCCAGCGGCTGCGAAACAGCTGATGGCGCGCAAACACACTCTGTTTCGTATGCTCGCGATCCAGCGTGTGCTGGTGAAGTACAGCCTCGACGACATCATCACGGAAACGCACCTGCTACGCCCCCTGCGGTTCCTGTTCTACCTGGCTCCCCGCAAGCGCGACCGCGCAGCACCTCTGGGTGAACGCATTCGGCTCGCACTTGAGGAACTGGGCCCCATCTTCGTCAAGTTCGGCCAGGCCATTTCCACCCGGCGCGACCTGTTACCGCCTGATATTGCCGACGAGCTCGCGAAGCTGCAGGACGCGGTACCACCGTTCCCGGCGGAGCAGGCGTTAGCAATTATTGAGTCCGCTTACGAGCAGTCGGTCAGCGAGGTATTCCAGCGCTTTGACGTGACGCCGTTGGCCGCCGCGTCAATTGCGCAAGTGCATACGGCACAGCTCAAAGACGGCAAGGAAGTGATCGTCAAGGTGTTGCGGCCCGGCGTTCTGGAGCGCATCGAAAGCGACCTCGCGGTGCTGCGCATGCTCGCCGGACTCGCCGATCGTTACTGGGAACACGGCAAACGTCTGAAGCCGCTCGAGGTCGTGGACGAATACGAACACACGATACTGGACGAGCTCGACCTGATGCGTGAAGCCGCGAACGCGGCACAGCTCAAGCATAATTTTGCCGACTCGGAAATGCTGTACGTGCCGGACATTTATTGGGATTACTGCCGGCCGGAGGTCCTCGTGCAGGAGCGCATCTTCGGCACGCCCATCAGCGACATGGAAACGCTGCGCGCCGCCGGCACCAACATAAAAGCGCTCGCCGAAAATGGTGTGGAGATTTTTTTCACACAGGTGTTCCGCCACAATTTCTTTCACGCCGACATGCACCCGGGCAATATTTTCGTGCTCACCACGGACCCGGAGCATCCGAAGTACGCAGCGGTCGATTTCGGCATCGTCGGCACTCTGAGCCCGGATGACCAACGCTACCTTGCGGAGAACTTTCTCGCTTTTTTCGATCGCAACTACCACCGCATCGCAAAACTGCACCTCGATTCCGGCTGGGTCCCCGCAGGCACGCGCGTGGACCAGCTCGAATCAGCCGTCAGAACAGTCTGTGAACCAATCTTCAACAAACCGCTGTCGGAAATCTCATTTGCACAAGTATTGATGCGTCTGTTTCGTGTGGCACAGCGGTTTGACGTCGAAATCCAGCCGCAGATGATTCTGCTGCACAAGACCCTGTTCAATATAGAAGGCCTGGGCCGCGAGCTGTATCCCCAACTCGATCTCTGGAAGACGGCGCACCCGGTACT
>JBATID010000023.1:0-8423 GCA_049667545.1 Woeseiaceae bacterium | reverse complement strand
CAAGGGGTTTGCGCGCATGGCGCATGACGCCGGTTTTGAAGTCGAGAAAGTCTGGATGGATCCGGATGAGCTGTTCAGCGTGCAGTACTGCGTGCGCGCCTGATCCGGCCCACTATTTCGGCGGCGGGACGAATTCCTTCGGCGCGGCCGAGCCGCCTGCGAAGAAGAACTTCTCCATTTCCGCTTCAAGAAACTTGCGGGCATCCGGCTCAATGGGTGTGAGGCGGTATTCGTTGATCAACATGGTTTGATGCGTCAGCCAGCGCTGCCACGCCTGCTTGGACGCGTTGTCGTAGATACGCTGGCCCAGCTCGCCGGGGTACGGCAGGTAATCGAGACCTTCGGCCTCCTCGCCCAACAAAATGCAATTAACGGTGCGTGACATAGTCGCTCTTCTTCAGTTGTTTGATCTTAATTGTTCGATCAGTTTTTTGACCGGTGCCGCCAGGCCGCCGGGCGGTGCATCATCAAGCCGATACCAGGTGGCATCGTCGCCGTCCGCTACTTTACTCAATGGCGCGTCCACGCGCACCACTATCGGCTGGATGTCGAGGTCGAAGTGACTAAAGCTGTGGCGCAGCGGCTGCCAGGTTTCTATCCTGGCGGCGGCGCTGTTCAACGTGTCGCTACACCACTCATCCACCGAGCGCGTGCCGATCTCCGGCAGGCTCCACAGGCCGCCCCAGATCCCGGCCTCGGGTCGCCGCTCGAGAAAAACCTGCCCGTCGTAACTTGCCAGCAGCATCGTCGTGGTCCTGAGTGGCCGGGTCTTTTTCGGTTTGCGACCCGGGTACGCGGTGACATTACCGCCGATGAGCGCCTGGCAATCGGCGCGCACCGGGCAACGGCCACACTGCGGCTTACTGCGCGTACAAACGGTAGCGCCAAGGTCCATGATTGCCTGTGTATAAGCGGCACTTTGCTGCGGCGGCGTGTACTCATCCGCGATCTCCCAGAGCTGACTGGCAACCGCCGTCTTACCCGGCCAGCCGTCAATTGCACGATGCCGTGCTATGACGCGTTTGACGTTGCCGTCGAGTATCGGCTGTCGCTGTCCAAACGCCAGCGACAGTATTGCCCCCGCCGTTGAGCGGCCGATGCCGGGTAACGTCAGCAGCGTGTCGATGTCGTCAGGAAATTGTCCGTTGTGATCATCGCGAATCGCAATTGACGCCCGATGCAGATTGCGTGCGCGGGCGTAATAACCCAGGCCGGACCAGTGGTGCAACACGTCATCGCGAGGCGCATCCGCAAGCGCGCTGATGCTCGGGAAGCTCGTCATGAAACGCTCGAAGTATGGAATGACCGTCTGCACCTGGGTTTGCTGCAGCATGATTTCCGACACCCAGACAGGGTATGGCTCCGGCGTTCTTTGCCACGGCAGGTCCTTGCGGCCGTGCACGTGGTACCAGGCCAGCAGCCGCTTCGGGAACTTACTCACCCGCCGTACCGGGTTCCGGCACCATGCGCTGCGCGATCGCCTCGACTCGATTGACGGCATCGCCGCCGTCTTTCTTAAGTTTGCGCTTGATGAGGTAGGGACCGATGCCGGGCGGCACCCAGAATTTCGGCTGCATCATCATCTCGTAGACGACGGCAGTGCCATCGTTTTCCGGCGTAAACGTCCAGGACTCATGACTGACGAGAAAGTCGCTGGTCTCCGGGTTCGCGATAGCACGCAGCACTTCAAACGGCTGACTCTCGACATAACCCTGGCGATCGAAGGTCATGCAATAAAATAACAGGCAGCCGCGATTGCGAACGAAAAACTGCGGCCGACCCTGCTCGTCGGGTGCAAGATCGCTCGACTTCACGATCGCGCTGGAAAACTGCGTTGACAGGTCCCAGTGACTAAAAACCGCGTAGACCGCCTCGAGCGGCGCGTTAAACCAGACCTCGGATCGCATCGTGTAGCGACTGTCTTCGTACCCGACATCGACACTGCGCATTTCTGCAGCGCTTGCCGCGCCGCCGCAGCACAGCGCCGCCAACAGCAAAACTTCCCGCACTAGTCGAACAGGCCCTTGAGCTTCTTCTTGAGCTCGTCTTTCGCCTGCTCCTCGACGCTCTTCGGTTCCTCCGCAGCGGGTTCCTCGGCAGCCGGCGCGTCTTCGGTGGGTGCTGCATCCGTCGGTGTATCGTCTACCGGTGGCTCCTTGGTGTCACGCTTGCGCAGTTTATCCAGGAGTTTGCCTTTCAGCGATTCTTCCAAGCGCGCCCGCACCAGGCCCTCGACGTCCGGCTTTACGCTCGGTGACGTCAGCGCCCCGGTGATCTTTAGCGGTATAACCGCTTCCGTAAAATCGTTCAGCTCGGCTTCTGTCACGCCGGTCATTGACTCCGGCTTCTTGAGCACGCGAGCAGTCAGCCCGTAATCGACAGTCGCCGCTGCCAGGTCGACGCTGCCGCTGCCCCTGAGTTGCATGAAGGGCAGCTCGGCAAACAGGTCATTGTTTTGCATTACGCCGTCTTTCACGACGCCGGTGGCCGTTACCGAGCTGAATTTTGTACGCGCAGGCAGCACCGGCTGCGGCGGTGATTCTCTTTTCAACAGTGCGCGCGCACGTCGCAACTCGAACCAGATATCGGTGCCCTCGTAGCTGCCGTCCGACAGCTCGAACGCCATGTTGCCGGCCAGGCTGCGCTGCACGGCGTCCATGTCCTGCCCGCGGCCCGTCAGAGTGAAGTTACCCGTGATCGCACCGGTAATGTTTTCCTGGGCAAACATCGCTTTCGCGAGGGCCGCGAGGTTAACGCCGACGATTTTCTCATCAACCGAGAGCACCGGAGTCTTGCCGCTCGCGTCAATACGCACGTCACCGTCGTACGAGCCACCGAGCAGGCCGGATTTAATCGGGTTCAGGCGCAGCCGTCCATTCGCCGCATTCAGCCCCAGCACGACATTCTCGAACTCGAGGTTGCCCAGCGTTGCGTTGGTAACGCGCAGGTTGCCGCGCGCGTTCAGTGGCCGGATCAGATCCACCGGGATTTCCGTCGGCACCGACTCACCACGCGCACCGGTGCCAGCGTCCGCCGCCGGCTCCATGTAGCGGGTGAGGTCGATGCGGTCGGCATCGAAGTTGAACTGGTAGGTGCCCGTGCTGCTGCGCGGCACAGACAGCGAGCCACGAAACGTCGTGTCATCGAGCTTGAGCGTGACGTCCGTCAGCTCGATTGTCTTCTGCTTGAGTGCCGCTGTTGCATCGATGATCACGCGACTCAGTGCGACCGGGTCGGCCGTTTCGGGCGGCTCGGTGCCGAACACGGTCATCAGGCTGCGCGGTGAGAACGCATCGATCTTGAGCAAGGCTGTTGGCAGCACGGAGTCTGCGTAGGAAAACGGCTCCGGTTTGATAGTCATGTCCATGCCAAGCACCGTCATCTCCAGCGGCGCCAGGGTAACGACCTGCTCGACCGTCTGCAGGCCAATGCTGTCCATGCTTACTTTGAACGCCGTCGGCATTTCGCCGACGCCCTCGAGCCTGCCTTTTAAGGACAGGCCGTCAATGAGCAGGTTCTTCCGGGTGCCCGTTACCGGGCCAATGCGCAGGTCGGCATCGTTCAGTGCATAGCGGCTGTTGGATGCGGCGTCGTAGTAGTTAATCGTGCCGTTAGCAAACTCTGTGCTCGCGACGTCGACCGCGGCATCGGCAGAAGCGGTGGCCTGTTCCTGCTGCGCGGTTGTATCGACGGCCAGGAGGTCGTCCCAGTTCGTCACACCGCGGCGGTCCTCTTCGAGGTTGAGTACGAGGCCGTCGACATTTATCGCGCCGACGACAACCTGTTGCCGAAACAGCAGCGGCAGCAGCCGCACGCTCAGCTGCGCACGCTCAAAGCTTGCGAACGGCGTATCGCCAAACCCCTTGGCATTGCCCAGCTTCGAGCTGCCCACATCCACCGCCAGCCATGGGAACACGTTCAGGGCCACGTCGCCCTCGATGACCAGTTCACGCCCGGTCGCTTTTTGTACGGCGGCGCCGATTTCCTCACGAAAATCGTTGGCGTCAAAAAACAGGAAAAATGCGACGGCGGCGATGGCAAATAGTGCTACAAGGGCGGCGACCAGCCAGCCCAGGAATTTCGCGAAACGGCTCATTGTGGGGACCTTGAGTAACCTGACTCACTAGGGTACCAAAATGGGTGCGTTTTCGGCGGAATCAACGCCGACGGTCTCGTCATGTGGCCTGGGCCGTGGCGCTACTTCCTGCAAAGCCTCACATCGCCGTTCATGGTCGATATCTCTACCCGGCCATTGCCGCTGCCTTCGGTGAAGCTCAATTCGAGGCCAGGCGTGTATTTGCTGGTGCGCTGTGGCTCCGGGCCAAAGCAATTGCGAATACTCCCGTTGAAGGTCTCGATCTCGATTTTCGCGGACACGTCACCGGCGAACTCGATATCCATCTCGCCATTCACGGTCTCGGCCGAAAAGCGGCCGTCTTTGCGCAGCCCGGCGCGAAAAATAACGTTACCGTTGACGGTACCGAGTTCGGCGCGACTGAACTCGCCCTCATCAATCACAACGTCGCCGCTCACCGACCCGGCCCTGACGACGCCCGAACCACCGCCCAGCGTTACGTCACCGGAAACCGTGCCAATATTGGTCTCGGTATCACTCTTGTCGCCCTTGACGTCCACATCACCACTGACTGATTCAGCAGACACGTCGCTGCCAAACGACTCGGTCTCGACGTCGCCGCTCACCGTCTGCAAGCGCTGCACGCCACGCACGCCCTCAACCGAGATATCAGCACTGACACCACTGACGTCGATTGAGCTGTTCTCGGGCACCCTGATCGTCAGATCGGCATCGATACCGCGGCCGCCCTTGCGGGGGACCTTGACCTGGATCGTGACATTGTCACCATCGCGCTCGAACACCAGCTCTTCCACATTTCGGCCCAGGGTTCCTGTCACTTCGACCGCATCGCGGGACCAACCGGTCACCGTGATCGTGCCATCGATATTCGAGATATCGACCTCGCCATCCGGCGCCGCATCCAGCGTCCTGTCAACTTCCTCGGCCAGCAGCGGCGCGGCAAGCAATAAGCCCAGAATCATTACTGTCAATTTTTTCATCGTGCGTCTCTCTTCAGTTTCCAGCCCTGTGAGCTAGATATCGTTTCTCATCATAATGTCGCGCGTCAGTCCGCTGACGCGCCGCAGCAAGGTCAGCTCTTCGCGATAAGCGCTGAGGAGTTGTTGCTGCAACAGTGTGTTATTGGGATCCTGCTCCAGTGCGTGGTTAATCTCGTAAATCGCTTCCTGGATCAGTCCGATGTTCGCTTCCACCTCCGCACGTGACGTCGGCACCAGCTTGTCGAGCTCAACATTCATTCCCGCAACCAGCGCATTGCGTGCATCGATAAATTCGTCGCCGAGATCATGATCGCTACCAAACGAGGCCCGCTCGAAAACCAGCGCAGGCGCAATTTGAGCAACCTGCGGCTGCGGCTGCTTGACCGCGACATACGTGATGGCGGAGGACGCACCAACCAGCAATACAACGGCCGCGGCCTGCGCAAGCATCGGTTGCCACCATGCGCGCTGCGGCGTATGAATAGCTTGTGCGATGCCGGGCCAGAGATCGCGCTGCGGGCTGATTTTCCTGTCCAGCCGCGCTGCCGCCTGCAGCAATTTGTCATCAAAAATATCCGTCATTCCATGAATCCCTGTTGTTGCAACTCTTCCATTAACAGCTTGCGGGCCCGGTGCAACTGCGCCTTACTCGTGCCGGTCGCGATCCCGAGCATGTCACCCGCCTCAGCGTGGCTATAGCCGTAAACCGCGTATAAAACGAAAACGTGCCGCGCACCGTCGGGCAAATGATCAATAGCGGCGGCCAGGTCCCGTAGCTCGCCGTCATCGCTCGCCACCCGCGCCGGTGCCGCAAGCTCTGCTGCAGCGTCGATGCGGTCGCGCTCGCGTTTAGCCTTGCGCATCCGACCAAGCACCGTATTGACCGCAACGCGATGCAGCCATGTCGAGAAAGCACTGTCGCCACGAAACTTCGTGAGCTTGTTCCAGGCCTGAATAAAGGCATCCTGGGTGCAATCTTCCGCGTCACTGACATTGCCGGTCATCCTCAGGCAAAGGCCGTAAATCTCGTCGACGTGCAGGCGATACAACTTCTCAAACGCCGGCGCATCGGCACGCTGAGCCTGCCGTATCCAGGCAGCCTCGTCAGCAGCGGTATCCGGGCGCGTTTTCACCATGTCGCAACTATAGTCGCTGCTGTAAGCCGTCAAAAGCGCTGCCAAGTGGCATTTCTCCCTTTCTCTTGACTATTAGATGGCAGCCGACGCCGAATGGTTTGAACAGGACGGCACAAAGACCGCCTAAAAACTCGCTCAAGCGACTGTGTTTGCTTACTATTCTGGTATTATGGTTTGGCCCTCGGCGGGCTCTGCCACTGCGCGGCGCAACCGAATAACGAAAATAAACTATGGCACCAATTAATGCTTTTCCGTATGCCGCGATACTCGATCGAGTCCCGCGCAATGTGTCTATGACGATCACGGTTCTTTAGATGTCAGCTTATTCCATGCTTTACCTTGGCCGCGGCGACACTGTTGCGAGTTACCTGGCTGAGCTCGAAACGCTGCCTTGCTGCTCGATGCTAAGCCGCAGCGCGGCCCTGCGCCTGCCCGAGGACGCACCGTATTCGGTCGACCTCGTGCTGCTTGAAGTCGGACCAGCGATTGCGCAGTCCGGGCAGACACTCTCGTCACTGATTCGCTCGCTGGCTCCCTATCCGGTTGTCGCGCTAACGACCAAGGCTCGCGAGCATCGCGGCATGGCCGCCATCAACGCCGGCGCAGCTGCATACCTCTGTATTGACGACGTCACCGTCGAACAACAGGACGCCATCCTGGATCATGCGATTCAGCGTAGCCGCCTGCAGCACCTGCTTTCCGATACTGACACGACGGTTTTGTCGATACTAAAGAGCATTAACGACGGCGTGATCGTGGTGGACGAGGCTGGCCACGTCCTTGATATCAACCCTGCTGCCCGCAGCATTCTCGGCCTGAACCCGCGCGTCTTCCCTGACTCAAGCTGGGAGCAGACCTTCTGTTGCATCGATGAGGCGGGCAACAATTACCGGAACTCTGCCGGCCTGCCGCTGGTGCGCGCGCGTCACGGCGAGAAATTTTCGGGTCAGGTCGCCATCTACCGGGCCCCGGGACGGCCGGATGCCGTGCTGAGTCTCAACGGCCAGGGCCTGTATGACAGCAATCAGCAGCTGATTGGCGGCCTGGTGACTTTTCGCGATATCACGGAAGTGACGCGGAAGACCTGTGAGCTGGAAAAACGCGCGCAGTTCGACGATCTCACCGGACTCGCCAACCGCAAACTCTTTGTCGAGCAGCTTGGCCGCGCTGTCGGTCGCAGCCAGCGAAAGTCATCGCCATTGGCCACGTTGTTTATTGATTTCGACCGGTTCAAGTCCGTTAACGATACGCTCGGGCACGATACCGGCGACGCGCTGCTGCGCGCCGTAGCAAAACGCCTGCAGAAGAACCTGCGCGTGGGAGACTTCTCAGGCCGCTGGGGCGGCGACGAGTTTGTCGTTTGCCTCGAAGATTTCGGGGAAGCCGCAAATGCGGGCGCTGCTGCACAGAAACTGCTGCTCGTGCTGTCCGAAAAGTATCAGCTTGGCAAAAGCGAAGTCTACGCCACACCCAGTATCGGCATCGCCATCTATCCCGAATCCGGCAACACCGCGGACCGCCTGATTAAAGCTGCTGATGTTGCAATGTACGAGGCCAAGAAACGCGGCGGTGCCCGCTTCCAGTATTACTCGGAGGCGCTGAACACCAGGCTCGAGCAACGCGAGGAACTCGAGATCGGACTGCGACACGCACTGGTTCGCGATGAGTTCGTGCTGCATTACCAGCCGCGTATCGATGTTACGAGTGGCCGCCTGATCGGACTCGAGGCGCTGCTGCGCTGGCAGCATCCGCGCTTCGGCCTGCTCCCGCCGGCCCGCTTCCTGCCGATCCTCGAGAGCAGCGGCATGATTTACTCGGCCGGCGAGTGGGTGATCGCAACCGCGTGTCGCCAGCTGGCGAGCTGGCAACGCCGCTTTGAACTGCCCGACCTCTCTATCGCGATCAACCTGTCGCCACAGCAACTGGTGCACAAACGCCTCGTCGATACCGTGCGCAACCTCATCGCCGAAACGGCGCTGGACCCCGGCTGCATCGAAATGGAAATTGGCGACGGCGTCATAGTGCAAAACCGGAACATCGAACTGGAGACGCTGCGCGGGCTGCGAAAACTGGGCGTGCGGCTGTCACTCGATCATTTCGGCACGCGCGATGTGTCATTCGAGTCGCTGGACCGCGGGTTTATCGACAGCTTCGTGCTCGATCAGTCACTCATCGCCGACGTCGAAAGCAATAACAGTCACCAGCGTATAG
>JBATID010000022.1:0-7239 GCA_049667545.1 Woeseiaceae bacterium | reverse complement strand
GGTGGGCACCAGGATGGCCACCTGTTTGCCGCCATGCACAGCGGCGAAAGTGGCCCGCAGCGCGACTTCCGTCTTGCCGAAACCAACGTCACCACAAACGACGCGGTCCATTGGCTGGCTGGAACGCAGGTCTTTGAGCACATCGTCGATCGTCTGTGCCTGGTCCTCGGTCAGCTCGAACGGAAATCCCGTTTCGAAACTGCGGTAGTCCGCCTCGGTCCAGCGAAAACTGTGCCCCGGGCGTGCTGCTCGGCGTGCATAAACGTCGAGCAATTCCGCCGCAACATCGCGAATTTTCTTGATGGCACGCTGTTTTGCCTTGGCCCACTGATCGCTGCCCAACCGGTGCAGTGGCGCGTTTTCGGGTGACGCGCCGGTGTACCGAGAGATCAAATCGAGAGCGTGCACCGGTACGTACAGCTTGTCGCCGTCCGCATACTCAAGATGCAGGAATTCTGCGGCAATGCCGCCTGCCTCGAGCGTCGTCAGCCCGAGATAACGGCCAACGCCGTATTCCTCGTGGACGACCGGGGAGCCGGGCTCGAGATCATTGAGCTGGCGGATGATCGTTTCCGGATCGCGGTCGCTCTTGCGGCGACGTCGGCGTGCCTTGCCGCGCTCGCCGAAGAGTTGTTGCTCGCTGATGACAGCGATGCCGGCGTCCGGCAGCAGCACGCCGCTTTCGACCGGCGCGATCGCAACGCCGATGCGCTGCCCGAGACTCACAAACGCGTGCCAGTCAGCGACACGCGCGAGATCGAGTTCGCGCCCCGCGAGCAGGTCAAACAGTTGTTCGCGGCGTCCCGGCGAATCGGTGGTAAACAGAACGCGGCCGTCGAACGAGGACAGGAACTGCATCAAAGACGCAGCCGCGTCCTCGTACCGTGCTTCGATCTTCATGGCGGGCGGTTTGCGCGTGGCGAAGTTCTGCGTTTTTGGCGAGTCGGCGAGCGTCTGCGCCGAGTACCGAATCTGGGCGAAGCGTTGCAGTTTTGCAGACACGCTTTGCGGGTCCACGAAAGTTTCCGCCGTGCTCAGAATGGGACGCTCGGGATCGAGGCTGCAAAGCTCGTAGCGTTCTGCCGCCTCCGACCAGAACAGCTGCAGCAATGCGTCGAGTTCTGTCGGCGCCAGGACTACGCAATTGTCGGGGACGTAGTCATCCAGCGTTGCCGTCTCATCAAAAAACAGCGGCAGGTAGTATTCAACGCCGCCATGCGCGATGCCCTCGGAGACATCGCGATAAACACGTGACTTGGCCGGCTGGCCCTCGAAACGCTCGCGGTACCGGTGCCGAAAACGCTGGATTGCATCCGCGTCCAGCGGTACCTCGCGAGCCGGCAACACGTTGATGGCATCGACCAGCTCGCCGGACAGCTGGGATTCCGCGGCGAAATAACGCAACGATTCAATTTCGTCGCCGAAAAAATCGATGCGTATCGGCGCGTCGGCGCCCATCGGAAAAACATCGATCAGCGAGCCGCGCACGGCGAATTCGCCATGCTCAGACACCTGCGGTACGCGCAGGTAGCTGGAATTGACCAGTGCCTCGATAAAGTCCTCGCGCGGCAGCGTCTGGCCCTGTCTGAGCGTCAGCGAGCGGGCGCTGACGTAGTCCACGGGCGGGAGACGCTGCTGCAGGACACTCGCTGCAGCGATGATGATGCCGTGGCGCATGTGCGGCAAAGCGGCAAGCACTTTGAGACGCTGCGAGATAATGTCCTGATGCGGCGAGAAACTGTCCCATGGCAGTGTCTCCCACTCGACGAAATGCAGTACCGGCAAAGCCGCGCCGGCGAAGAAGCGTATCTCCGCTTCGAGCTGGTCAGCGTGCCGCGGATCCTCGGCCAGTATGAGCAGCGGTCGCTGCATGCTCCGCGCGAGTTCGGCCGCCGCCAGCGCGGCGCTCGCGCCGAGCAGCCGACCCCAGTGAGCTGGTTTGCCAGGCGCTGGCAGCGAGGGCGCTGCGGGAAGGAGGAGAGAATCGCTCAACGGGTGGCCCGGTCTCATTATGGATTGAGGGTCGAAATTAATAAGGGTCTTTCGCGGGACGCGATTATTACACACGGGCGCAAAAAAGCCCGGGTCGTTTCCGGGCCCGGGCTTGCGTTATTCGGGTGGTGGCTTGTTTAGCGCTTGGTAACCGCGTGTATCACTTTGTCGTACTCAAAATACACGATGAAATCCTGGTATTCCCAGCGCGTAATCGGCGGGTTGCCGACCGGCGAGCGAGCCGAAGTCGGGCTGCCAAATCTGGACTGGACGCTGGTCTGAGACATGCCGCGCGTGGGCCGCGCGTCGGCGGCGGCGCTGGCGCCGTCCATCTTCAGCGTCTGGGCATTGGCTGTGCCGAAGGCCGCCAGAAACAGGGCAATCAGCGTAATTGTGCGCAGCTTTGACATCGATCCATCCTCCATTCAGAGCCTTAGACTATAGCATTGCCAGCGGGCATTCCAACTGCGAACTGGGTCACAATCTCCCGGCGCCGAAACGGAGCTCTTAGGTGGCATGAATGTGGTTTAATGCTTGCCGATGATCAACCCTGTCGAATTGTTCGTTGGGCTGCGCTACCTCCGGGCAAAAAGGCGCACTCGCTTCGTCTCCTTTATCACGCTGATATCGCTGGTCGGTATCGCCCTGGGTGTGGCCGCCCTGATCGTGATTCTCTCGGTAATGAACGGCTTTGAGGGTGAGCTGCGCAATCGGCTCCTGAGTATGTCGGCGCACGGGACCGTTACCGCGACCGCCGGCGTGACCGAGGACTGGCCGATGCTCGTTGACGAGATTCGCGCCGAGCCCGGTATTGCGGCGGCAGCGCCACTCGTACAGATGGAGGGCATGATGCAGTCGGGCGGCCAACTGCTGGCCGTTCTCATTCACGGTGTCGATCCTGCCTTCGAAAAACCGCTGTCTGGCGATCTGATCAACATGGTCGAAGGCGGACTCGGTGTCTTGCAGGCTGGCAGTCGCAGTATCGTGCTCGGCCGCATCCTGGCCTACGAACTCGGCGTTCGTATTGGCGATGGTGTCGTCTTACTCATCCCCAGGCCGGTTGGCGATGGCACCCTGGAACCCGTGCTCGAACGCTTCGTGTTGCGCGGAGTATTCGAGGCCGGTCTGCAGGACCATGACGGCAGGCTGGCACTGGTAAATATCAATGATGCGGCGAAAATACAGCAGCTGGGCGATGCGGTGCATGCCGTGCGTTTTCGTACCGACGAAGTCATGGCGGCGCCGCGGATTGCGCGCGCGTTGCAGCAGCGCCTGGGTGCCGACTTTGTCACCAGTGACTGGACCGTCGAAAATGCCAGTTACTTCCGCGCGATTCGCATCGAGAAAATGATGATGTCACTGATGCTATCGCTGATTATTGGCGTTGCCGCATTCAATATCGTGGCGAGCCTGGTCATGGTGGTAACTGACAAGATCACTGATATCGCCGTCTTGCGGACGCTCGGCATGCGTCCCAATGGCGTGGTCCGTGTGTTCTTCGTCCAGGGCGCGGCAATCGGCTGGGCCGGCGTGATCATTGGTGTGCTGCTCGGCGTTGTTCTGGCAGTCAATGTGCCGACTATTGCGCCGTTGCTGGAGCAGTGGTTTGGATTCCAGATCATGCCGGGCGATGTCTACTACGTGACACGCATTCCCTCTGAACTCGAGCTGCAGGACGTTGCTGTTATTGCGGCGGCTGCGTTCGTGCTGACTTCCCTCGCCACGCTGTACCCGGCACGGCGTGCGGCGCTGGTCGATCCCGCCGCTGCGTTGCGGTACGAATCGGCGGCATGGGCAAGCACTACGAAATGTGGATAGGCCGGCGTTACGTGCGGGCGCGCAGCAGCAACGGCTTCGTCTCGCTGATTTCAGCGATCTCGATGCTGGGCATCGCTATCGCGGTGACCGTCCTGATAGTTGTGATGTCCGTAGTCAATGGATTTGAGCGCGAACTCAAGGACCGGCTGCTGGCGATGACGTCGCACGCGAGTATCGAAAACCCGAACGGCGAGCTGTTGAGCGCGCCGGCACTCGTGGAGTTGGCCACTGCGAATTCGCGCGTGCGCGCTGCCGCGCCATACACTGACGGTCAGGCTCTGCTGGTGTTCGGCAAACAGCTCAGCGGTGCCGGACTCCGCGGCATTGAGCCCGATCTCGAAGAACTGGTTTCGGGCATCGGCGACGTAATGCAAGCGGGCGAGCTGAGCGATCTGCAGCCGGGCCGCTACAATATTGTGCTGGGCGTCGAGCTGGCAGAGGCGCTGCAATTGTCGGTCGGTGACAAGGTTACTGTCACCCTGGCAGAAGGTCGGGTGACGCCGGCCGGCGTACTGCCGCGAACGCGGCGATTTACGGTCAGTGGTTTGTACCGTGTCGGCATGTACGAGTTCGACCGCCGCTTGGCATTCATCAATATTGGTGATGCGCAAAAGCTCTATCGAAAAGGTGACGCCGTGACGGGCGTGCGGTTGGCGGTGACCGATATCTACGCGGCCGCGGAAATCGTCCGGGAGGTTGCTTTGGCACACGGCGAGCTCGTGCTTGTCAGCGACTGGACGCGACAACACGTGAATTTCTTTCGTTCCATCCAGATTACGAAGTCGATACTGTTCGTGATTCTGCTGATGGTGGTCGCCGTTGCGGCATTCAACATCGTGTCGACACTGGTGATGGTGGTGAAGGACAAACAGGGTGATATCGCTATTTTGCGAACGGCGGGTGCGAGGCCGTCCAGTATTTTGCGAATCTTCATAACGCAAGGCACGATTGTGGGCGTTGTTGGGACCGTGGCCGGTGTCGTCCTCGGCGTGATCCTGGCGCTCAATCTCGAATCGATTGCCGGCTTTTTCGAGGCCCTGCTGGGCATTAAACTGCTGGCGGCCGACGTTTATTTCATCAGCGACCTGCCGTCCGAGTTGCGGATTGGCGATGTGGTCAAGATCTCGTCAATCGCCCTGATACTGGCGCTCGCGTCAACGCTTTATCCAGCCTGGGTCGCATCCAGGACGGCACCCGCGGAGGCACTGCGGTATGACTGAAGTACCGACCAAATCCATGCAAGCGGTTCTCGAATGCCGTAACGTCGTGCGGCGCTTTAACGAGGGTCCGTCGACGCTGGAGGTACTGCGTGGCGTGAACCTCGTCGTGCAGTCCGCTGAGCGCATGGCCATCATCGGCTCGTCCGGATCGGGCAAGACGACATTGCTGCAAATCATGGGCGGTCTGGACGACCCCGACGAAGGCCAGGTGTTGATCAATGGCGAGTCGCTGAACGGGGCCAGCGAGGCGGCAAAGGGCGACCTGCGCAATCGGCATATCGGGTTTGTCTACCAGTTCCACCATCTGCTGCCGGAGTTTTCCGCCGAGGAAAACGTGGCGATGCCGCTCCTGATTCGGCGTGAGCCGAAGGCCGCTGCATTGCAGCAGGCGCGCGAATTATTAAAACGCGTGGGCCTGGGTGAGCGCCTGACGCACAAACCGGGTGAATTATCAGGCGGCGAACGACAGCGCGCGGCGGTCGCGCGGGCGCTGATTACGCGACCGCAGCTGGTGCTCGCCGACGAGCCGACCGGTAACCTGGATGCCGGCAACGGCGAACATGTACTGCAGTTGATGCTTGAGTTGAATCAGGAGCTGCAAACGAGCCTGGTTATTGTGACGCACGATCACTCGATCGCTGCCCGCATGGATCGCGTTCTCGAACTCGATGACGGCGTGCTTAAGAAGTCAGTTTGACGTCGGTGGACGGCGCAGGCCACGTTTGCGCGTCTTGTAGCGGGAGACTGACCAGCGCCACAGGCCGTCCAGTGCGATAAATCCCAGCAGCGCCGTGATACCGCCCAACAGCACGCAACCAAGCAGCATGGGCTGCCATATGTTGACAAACGTGTGTGTGACCCAGTCAAACGACATTTCGAAGCCGAACGGCTGTACTTCCATGCGCAACAGCTTCGAACCCGTCTGATACGCATAATAGTACATCGGCACCATGGTCGCCGGATTGCTGACCCAGGTTGTCAGTGCCGCAACCGGAATATTGACCCGCAGTGCCAGCGCCAGCAGCGCCGCGGTCAGCGTGTGGCCGGGAAACGGCATGAAAGCGACGAACAGCCCCAACGCAAATGCCGGCACGACCCAACGCCGACTGATGCCCCACAAGCGATGATCGTGCAGCAGATGCCGGAATGGCGCCATGAACCACTGCTCGCTGATGTGGTGGCGTTTAAACGCGAACTTCCTAAAAAAGCGTCTTGGCATTGACTTGCGGTCCGGTTTTCATGGTGAGTGCCGTCAACCAATAGCGACATCTCGTGATCAAAGCCTGCCTGTTGCTCATCACCGGGGGCATTGCGGCGCAGCATAGCAGGGTTGCGCCAGAGTCGGACCTGTGTCTGTTCTCATTTGTTGCATCTTTATTGCTACTCATTTTTTTGCGGACGCGACCGGCGGGCTGGCTGTTATTGGGGGCGACACTTTTCGTCGTCGCCGGCATGCGCATTACCGACAAACACCTGGACGCCAGATTCGCCGGTGACAGCCTGTTGACCCAGGTCCGTATCGTCGATTTCCCGCGCCACAGTGGTGCTGCAGTGCTCATGCAGGTGGCGCCGCTGGATGATCGCCGCCTGCCACCGGTGGTAAGGGTTGCCTGGTATGACTCACCGGCGCGGCCGTCCATCGGCGATGTCTGGGAGCTTGAAGTACGGCTGAAGCGACCCCGCGGCGACAGCAATCCCGGCTTGTTCGACTTCGAGGCCTGGTTGTTTCGGCAGCGAATCAATGCCACGGGTTACGTCGTAAACGGCACGCGCAACCGGCTGCTGGCAACGCGCCGCGCATCTCGCGTAAATCTGCTCCGACTCGACTTCGTCGTTGCCGCGCTCGATGCGGCGCGTACCGCAGAAAGTGGCGCTGTCACTGCGGCCGTCGGTGTTGGCGTGCGTCAGCACATTACCCGGGAACAGTGGCAGCGCTATGCGCAGACGGGCACCAGTCACCTGATGGCGATCTCGGGCCTGCATATCGGCCTCGCAGCCACAGCAGCGGCGCTCTTGTCGTCGCTCGTGCTCGGGGTTTTGCGTGTCGGCACCGGGCATTACGTTGCCGCCATTACGATTGCTGCTGCTGTTGCATGTACGTACGCCATGATTTCCGGGCTGGCCGTGCCAGCGCAGCGTGCGGCGCTGATGCTGCTCATCGGCGGCATCACCGTCATTCGGCGGCGCCAAATTGACACTTTCAGGATCC
>JBATID010000021.1:0-4126 GCA_049667545.1 Woeseiaceae bacterium | reverse complement strand
AATAGGCGCTGCAGTGATTTTTGACTATGCAATCATCGGCGGCGGTATCGTGGGGGTCTCAACCGCCTGGCAGCTGCACCAACAATTCCCGGACTGCAAAATCCTGCTCCTCGAAAAAGAAAACGAGCTTGCCTTTCATCATACCGGTCACAACAGCGGTGTCATTCACTCCGGTATTTACTACGAACCCGGCAGCCTGAAAGCCGACTTCTGCAAGGCTGGACTAACGGCCACAATCGACTTCTGCAACGCTCATGACATCCCGTTTGAGCAATGTGGCAAGTTGCTGGTCGCAACGAATGCGCTTGAAAATAGCCGCCTGACAGCGCTTGGGCAGCGCGCGCAGCAACACCGCATTGAGGTTGAACTGCTTGATGCCAATGCGTTACGCACGCTTGAGCCCCGTGTGGAAGGCATCGGCGCGCTGCACGTGCCGTCTACCGGTATCGTCGACTACCGCCAGGTTAGTGAGCATATGGCCCGGCTTTATCGGGACCTCGGCGGCGAAATTCGCCTCGGTGCAGAAGTTTCAGGCCTGAGTGAAAATAGCGAGTCGATCGAAATCAGCACCTCGGCTGGCGAGAGCATCCAGGCGCGTTACCTGGTCAGTTGTTCCGGACTGATGGCCGATCGAGTGGCGCGCATGCTCGATATTGACATTGACTTCCAGATTATTCCCTACCGCGGTGAGTACTATCGATTGCCGGCCGACAAGGCCGACATTGTCAGTCACCTGATTTATCCGGTACCCGATCCGGGCCTGCCGTTCCTCGGTGTACACCTGACGCGCATGATTGACGGGTCGGTCACGGTCGGACCGAATGCGGTCCAAGGCTGGAAGCGCGAAGGGTACGGCACCATCAACATTAATCTGAAAGATATTCTCTCGATGGCGACCTTTCCCGGATTCTGGAAAGTAACCGGCCGCAATTTCCGCACGGGAATCGCCGAAACCAAAGACTCGCTCTGGAAGCCCGGGTACCTGAAACGCGTACAGAAATACTGTCCGTCGATCAAACTGAATGACCTGCTCCCTTATCCCGCCGGTATCCGGGCACAAGCCGTATCAAGCGACGGCACATTGATACACGACTTCCTGTTCGCTGAAACCAAGCGCAGCCTGCACGTCTGCAACGCGCCCTCGCCCGCGGCAACCGCCGCCATTCCGATCGGCCAACATATCGTCAGCAAGATCGCCAGTTCGGCGCACTAGCTTTTCCCGCTAACGCGACATAACTCCGTAAGGCAATGTCATTTTCGTGACCGCCGTAACCGACTTGTGTGCAAGAAACTGACACAGTGTTGGTGCGAGCGGGGTGATTAAACGCCAGTTGCTGCAGGGAGCTACAACATGGTCAAGGCCATACAAGTTGCACTGATCCTCATCGGTTTGCTGCCGTACACTGTTGCTCTCGCTGACAGCACCGACTCCACCCTGGACAAGCTGGAATTTCACGATTCATCAGCCATTGCTCGGGCACGAAACCTCCGCAGCTTGTCGCTGCTGACCCTTGCGGAATTCAAGACATCGCGTCTGTACCTTGGCGTCAACAATCGTGGATTGCTGGGCCTGCACTTCAACGCGGCGACACGCAGCGGCGATCGCTGCCTCGAAGTCGTCAGGATGCCCTACCTGGAAAAGCGCAATTCTGAGTGACTTTTCGAGCAGTGGGTTCTGCCGCAATTAGTGCAGAGCTGATTGAACGATGGCAATATCACGGCCAGACCGTACGTCATCCTCAGGATCCGTCGTTGCAACTACCCGCCTTTATTCCCGATGAGCTTCGTCAGCTCGCCCGCTTCGTGCCGCTCAGCGGATGGGATGCCATCGAATGGAAACCGATGCTCGGCTCGATGCGCGCGGTCAGCTGGCGATTCGTTACCGGAAGTGGCGTCAAAAAACTCAGCCGCATCACTGCTGAAGCTGCTCCCGCAGTTAGGTTTGTCAGTGCACTGGATGATGCGGAACAACTCAGCGACATTGTGAAGAAACAGCGCCTGCGGCGAATTGGCGACGACATCCTGCGGCTGTACTTCGCGCAATGGCTGGTCGACGACGGGCTCTTCCTTGACCTGCGGGCGTCGCGGTTTGGCGTAGCAGACGATGAGCTGCTTTACGCACCCAACGGCCTTTGGATACAGCTGCGGCCGGATTTTCGCGAGGGCATGCTAGCACTCTACCGCTCGTTCTACAGCGCCGACGACCACGCCTTCGAGAACGCGCTGCGCCAGATGGGTTTGCTGCGTCCCGGCATGTCCGCGGCGGCCGAGTCGGAGCTCAAAGAGCTGCTGCACTCGCACTTTGGTATCGAACAAAGCGCGCAACGATTCTCGATCGATACGTTCAAGTCATCCTTCGATGACCTGTTCGAGTTCTTTATCGCGAACGACTACAAGTTGCACAGCGACTTCGTCTGGGTTGGCTTCTACCTGATCACGCTCTACCTGACACTGGAACAAACAGACCAGGCACACGATGTGCGCCTGATCTGTTCCGAGATGTTGTTGGAATAAGGGAGGGTCCTTCTGGAAAGCCCTACTCGGTCTCCCCATCAATATGCAGGCCATCGAGGGCCGTACGCGTATCGATAACCAGGCGATGCTCGCCGGCCGCATCGAAGTAGTAGAGCTCGATCATTTTCGGCGACGGAGCAAGCGGAAAGAAAACATCCAGTTGAGCTTCCTCACTCGCCGGAATCTCAGCTGGCAGCAACGTCTGACGAAGCTCGATCTGGTTGTTCACTTTGCTGTTGTTAACGCCACGCACTATGCCACCAACGGCGAGCGCAGGACCCAGCAGCAACAGCCCACCGGCCGCCGCTCCGGCACCACCTGCAGTCGCGGCGCCGGACATTATGGCCCCCGTCGCCGCTGCACTCGCTGCGCCAACACCAATCACCGTCACGGCCGCACCGGCGACAAGCATCGTTCCCGCACCTCGACCAGCCCTCACCTTGATCCCTGATGCCTTGTAGCGGCGAGCTGTCTTCTTGCTGTTCTTGATCAGTTCTTTACGCCCGGGCTGCGACTCGATCCGCGTATCGAGCGAGTCAACTACGACTAGCCGCGTTACTGTAATCGGCTGGTCAGACTGGTTATTGACCCTGAGAAGATACTCGTCCCAATCGGCGTTTCTGGCCCAGGTTCCCGGACCATCACGGACAATGACCCAGTCGAGGGTCGCCACAACCTCCCGTTCAGAGGCGGTGGCAAGTGATTGCGTTGTTTGCAGAGCCTGCGGTTCTTTTAGCACTTTGGTGCCACCACAGCCGGCAACCGCAAACGCACTCAGCACAAAAGCAAGCAATACGCCCAATTTCAAATTCATTTTATTCATGACCCCTCCGTTACGAGAAGCGCGACGGGCGCCGCTCATCCTAAAAGCTGCGCCTCTCGGCAAGAAAAATCCTGATCAATAACGAATGAACTGCTGACGAAATAACAATGACCACGCAAAAACGCAAGGTGTCAGAGATTCTTCCTGATGTCGGGATCAATGCCCTTCAAGAAATTGAACAACTCGCTGTCAATTGACAGGATCAGGGTCGTATTTTCGGCTTCGCAGAACCCAACCATGCCTTAATAGCGAAAATGAAAAAGGGCCCCGCACAGGGGCCCTTAATTCATTTTGGTAGCAGGGGCGTGATATACGCTGTTCCGACAGTACCTAAGCAAACTCGCCTGAAATAGCTATCCCGTGTGGAGTCAAACCAGATCAAATCGATCCGCATTCATGACTTTTGTCCACGCAGACACGAAGTCGTTGACGAACTTCTCCTGATTGTCATCCTGTGCGTAAACCTCGGCATACGACCGCAAGACCGAGTTGGAGCCGAACACGAGATCAACCCTCGTGGCAGTCCACCTGACTTTGTCCGTCTTGCGATCCAGGATTTCGTACACGCCATCGCTTTTGGGCTTCCATGTGTTGCCCATGTCTGTCAGGTTGACGAAGAAGTCATTCGTCAGTGCGCCCTCGCGGTCGGTCAATACACCGTGCTTCTTGCCGCCAAAGTTAGTGCCAAGCACACGCATGCCGCCGATCAGCACGGTCATCTCAGGCCCTGTAAGCCCCATAAGCTGCGTGCGATCCAGCAAAAGCTCCTCGGGTTTGACGACGTAATCG
>JBATID010000020.1:0-4763 GCA_049667545.1 Woeseiaceae bacterium | reverse complement strand
CTCCACAGCCAGGGTCGCGGTGTCCTGATCAATCACCTGGTTGATCGTCACCATCGCCCCGAGATTGAATAAGACCTTGACTACTTCGTTGCCCTTAATGGCCATGCGTTGCGCAAGGTCCGACACTGAAATGCTTTCGGGAATCTCTACTTCATGGATTACCGGTGCGGTTGGGCGTTCGAATCCGTGTTTTGAATCGCCGCTAACCGCAAATGACCGACGCCTTGTCGGCGTTTTTCTCTTGCGTCGCCCGCTCTTGTCACCGGCGACGTGCAGTTCCTTACGGCCGTAACGAGTTTCAGTACCCCTGGGCTTCGCTTTGGCCTTGGCCTTGTCCTTGCTGCGCCGATCACGCGCATCGGCCTCCGCCTTTTCAAGTCGCGTTTTCTCTTCAGCTGCTTCAGCCGCGGCCTTTTCGGCAACCTGTCGGGCTTCGTCCTCAGCCGACTTGAGTGCCTCGACCGCTTGTTCGCGCTGGGCTTCCTTGAGTTTTACAGCCGCTACTTTCTCTGCCGCGATGCGCTCCTGCTCGCGTTGCTCCGCCGCAATGCGCTCTTGTTCGGCGAGTCGTTGCCGGTCGAGCTCTTCCTGCTCTTCCTGCGCCTGCTTTTCGAGCACGTCCCGCTTGATGTACGTACGTTTTTGACGCACCTCGACGTTGACCGTCCGCGCGCGCCCCTGGCTGCCTGACAAGCGCAGCTCTGACTGAGATTTGCGCTTTAGCGTAATGCGACGCGGTGCAGCCGCCGTTGCCGGCGAATCGTCCTGGCCATGACTGCGTCTGGGGTGCGACAGCAGTTCAAGCTTCGCATCTTCGCTAATCCTGTCATCAGAGCCACTGACCTCAATACCGGCTGCGCCAAGCTGCGTAAGCAACTTCTCGACCGGAACCTTCAGCACTTCGGCAAATTGTTCGACTGTCACATCAGCCATAATTTAACTCCGCAATCCTGGCACTTACGCCTGCTGCTCTTCTTCAAACCAATGCGCTCGCGCTTTCATGATCAGCGCCGCCGCGTCTTCCTGCTTCATCTCTTCGTTAATCTCGAGCAGGTCATCAGTCGCAAGCTCCGCCAGATCCTCGCGCGTTACGACGCCCTTGCTTGCCAACACGAACGCAAGACCCTTGTCCATGCCTTCCAAACTGAGCAAATCTTCGGCCGGTTCGACCTCGTCGATTTTCTCTTCCTGAACGATCGCTTGTGTCAGAAGCATGTCGCGCGCGCGGCTACGCAGCTCATCAACGATGTCTTCATCGAATTCCTCGATGGCGACGAGCTCAGCGGCCGGTACATAGGCAACTTCTTCGATCGTGGAAAATCCTTCCTGAACGAGAATCAGCGACACTTCCTCATCGACATCAAGCTGCTTTGAGAAAAGTGCGATCAGCTCTTTCATTTCTGATTCGCTCTTCTCCTCCGCGTCGGCCGCGGTCATGACGTTGAGTTCCCAACCGGTCAGCTCGCTCGCCAGCCGAATATTCTGGCCACCGCGGCCAATTGCCTGCGACAGTTTGTCTTCCTCGACCGCGATATCCATGCTGTGCTTGTCTTCGTCGACAACGATGGACACGACCTCGGCCGGCGACATGGCATTAATAACGAACTGCGCGGCGTTGTCATCGAATAGAATAATGTCAACCCGCTCTCCCGCAAGTTCATTGGAAACGGCCTGGACGCGCGAACCACGCATACCGACACAAGCGCCAACGGCGTCGATGCGGCTGTCGTTGCTCCTGACGGCGATCTTGGCGCGCAGGCCCGGGTCGCGTGCAGCGCCCAGAATATCAATATGACCCTGGCCCACTTCCGGAACCTCGATCTTGAACAGCTCGACCAAAAACTCGGGCGAGGTGCGCGTCATGAACAACTGCGGGCCACGAATCTCGGAGCGGACTTCGGTAAGCAACGCCTTGATACGGTCCTGTGGCCGAACAGGCTCACGTGGCACCATCTGCTCGCGCGCCACGAACCCCTCGGCATTGCCACCGAGATCGATGTAGACGCCGTTTCGATCGACACGCTTGACCAGTCCGGAGAGCATTTCGCCCTCGCGCTCTTTGAATTCTTCAACGACCTGCTCGCGTTCGGCCTCGCGCACTTTCTGGACGATGACCTGTTTCGCGGTTTGCGCCGCGATGCGACCGAACTCGACGGACTCCATGGGCACCTCGACGTAACCACCGGGTTCGGCGTTCGCGTCAATTTCCACAGCATCAATCATGCGCAGCTCGCGATCGGGCACCTCGAGTTCCGTTGACTCGTCCTCAAACACCAACCAGCGCCGAAATGTCTCGTATTCGCCGGTTTCGCGATCGATAGCAACACGGACTTCGATGTCCTCACCGTGTTTGCGCCGCGAAGCGGAGGCTAATGCCGCCTCGATAGCCTCAAATATGATGTCTTTTTCAACGCCCTTCTCGTTTGAAACGGCGTCAACAACCATCAAAATCTCTTTGCTCATTACCTTAAAACTCCAAAATCCCGTGCGGCTTATCGCCCTTCGGGCACCAGTCGAGCCGTATCAATCATCTTCAGCGGCAAGCTGTAAGACTGACCATCCACCTCGACCACAATGCTGTCGTCATCCTGCGCCATCAATTCGCCACGAAAACGTCGTCTTCCGTCCAGCGGCAGGCGCAGCTTTACTTTAATTGTATCGCCGATAAATCGCTGAAAATGCTCAGCTTTTGTCAGCTTCCTGTCCAGCCCAGGCGATGAAACCTCGAGACTGTAATTACCCGGTATCGGATCCTCTACATCGAGCAGCGCGCTCACCGCACGGCTCACCGTTTCGCAGTCTTCCACCCCGATACCGCCCGGCTTATCAATAAAGAGCCGAATCAGACCATCGTGACTCGCCAGTCGTACCTCCAGGTCTGTCAGTTCGAACCCGAGTCGCTCAACGGTCGGTTCGAGCATTGCTGCCAGCTCATCTCCCGTCATCGCCTGATCACCTAAAAACTACCTAACTATCTGTTTCTAAACCAAAAAATGGGCCATCGGCCCATTCTCCCTGCGCACCCTGCACGTTGTCCTCAGACAACAAAAAACCCCTGAGCGGGGCCTGTATCTACCTGGAATCGGTAGCGATGGGTCCTCAGGCTTGCCTGAACTCCGGCCCCACTGGTGCGCTGGCGCGGGATTATACGGCAATCGAGGCCGCGCGCGCAACGCAAACAGCGTAACGGTTATCCACGTCCACAAAGTCATGCCACCGGGGCTAAACTGATGGCAGAATGCCGCTCCATCAATCCAGCCAGTCCCTGACCAGAAAGGCCCCGTCATGCTAAAGCTCAAAGACGCAACCCTGCTCAAGTCCCAAAACTACATCAATGGTCTCTGGGTTGATGGCGGCGCTGGCAGCATCGATGTCACCAACCCGGCCAATGGCGAGCTCGTCATCTCTACAGCGAACGGCGATGCCGCCGATGCCGCACGGGCCGTGGAGGCTGCCGCCGCGGCTTTCAAAGGCTGGAGCCGCACACCCGCGAAACAACGCGCGATCGTCCTGCGCGACTGGTTCAACCTGCTGATGGCAAATGCCGAGGACCTCGGTGCCATCATGACCGCCGAACAGGGCAAGCCACTCTTCGAGTCAATCGGTGAAGTGGCGTATGGCGCATCCTTCATCGAGTACTACGCCGAGGAGTGCAAACGCTACAAAGGCGACACGATCCCGACCATCGCGAACGACCGGCGTTTGCAGACCTACAAGCAGCCGGTTGGTGTGGTTGGTTGTATTACACCGTGGAACTTCCCGAACGCCATGATCGGCCGCAAGGCCGGCCCGGCGATGGCCGCTGGCTGCACCATCGTCATCAAACCCGCGACTGAGACCCCCTTGTCCGCGCTGGCCATGTGCGAGCTGGCAGATCGTGCCGGAATACCGGCCGGTGTGATCAATGTCGTGGCCGGTGACAATTCACGCGAAATCGGCAAGGTCCTCACTCAGCACGAGAAAATAGCCAAGTTCACGTTTACCGGCTCGACCGTCGTGGGCAAGAAACTGATGGAGCAGTGCGCAGCCGGCGTGAAGAAAGTGTCACTGGAACTCGGCGGCAACGCGCCGTTCATCGTTTTCGACGACGCCGACATCGATGCGGCGGTGTCCGACTGCATGGGCACCAAGTTCCGCAACTGCGGACAAACCTGCGTTTGCACAAATCGTATCTACGTGCAGGACGGGGTCGCCGAGGAGTTCACAACCAAGCTCAGGTCTGCCATTGAGGCGCTGCGCGTCGGTGACGGTTTCGAGAAAAGTACAACGACAGGACCGCTGGTGAACCTAACCGCCGTCAAGGAAATGCAGGCATTTATGGACGATGCAACGTCCAAGGGCGCCACGGTGCTTGCCGGCGGCGGTACACATACGCTGGGCAACTGCTTTTTCGAGCCCACGCTGGTGACCGGCGTTACCGCCGACATGAGAATTGCGACCGAGGAAATATTCGGGCCAATTGCGGCGATACAAACGTTCACCACCGAAGACGAGGTCATCGAGCGCGCCAACGATACCGAGTATGGGCTCGCCGCCTATTATTTTACGCGTGACGTTGGTCGAGTTATTCGCGTCGCCGAACGCCTGCAGTATGGCATTGTCTGCTCCAACTCCGGCGTCTTCTCAACCGAGGTCGCGCCATTCGGCGGCTGGAAGCAATCCGGCATCGGTTCCGAAGGTGGTAAGGAAGGTATGTCCGATTATTACGAGACCAAGTTCCATTCGATGGGCGGCATCGAATAAGCGCGGCCGCAATGTTCGAC
>JBATID010000019.1:0-9973 GCA_049667545.1 Woeseiaceae bacterium | reverse complement strand
AGCGCGCAAACGAGTCGGTAATCGTTGCAGTCACATCGCGAAGGATTGGCGGCTTACCGGGTTGTAACAACATCAGCGCCGCCGGAAACAGCGTGAACGAAAACACGAAACCGATACCCAGACCGATCACCATCATCCAGCCAAAATCGATAACCGGCCGAATGTCACTGACGATCAGGGAACCGAACGCAACCATTGTCGTCAACGTGGTGTACAGGCACGGCGTGACAATACGCCTCACCGCCTCCCTCACCAGCGCGAGCTGGTCGCTATCGGGCTCTCGCGCATGCGCTTCGCGGTAACGAACAATGATGTGCAGCGTCAGGGCCAGGCAGAGAATCAGGAGCAGTGAGACGAAGTTGGACGACACGACGGTAACATGCCAGTTGGTCATTCCCAGCAGGCCGAGCATTACGATGCAGGTCGCCAGGCAGTTTGCCAGCGCGAGGACCGCCCAACGGGGCTCCCGGAACGCCGCGATGAGAATCACGATCAGAAATGCGATGACGGCCAGGCCGAAAACAACCAGGTCGTGGCGAATGAAATCCATGGAATCGGCGACAATCATCGGCACGCCGCCGAGATGCAGCGTTGCCGCGTCCCGGTAGTTATCCAGGATCTGGCGAATCGCCGCGATCGTTCGTTGCTCGCGCGCGAGCACTGTCTGGCTGATTTCGTCGAACGCGGTGCTCAGGTGCGCCAGCTCTGCTTGTTCCTCCGCGGTCAGCGGGTTGTCGTACTGCTGCTCACGCAGCCTGTTACGTGCGGCGCGCAAATCGAGATACTGCGGGTCTTGTTTGAAAATGACCTGCAGCGCCGTCGTACCGCCGTCGGCACTTACGACCAGGTCACGATACAGCGGACTGTTTGTCAGCTCCTCGCGTGCCAGCGCGCGATCCGTATCGCTATCCTCAAGACGTCTCAGATCCTGTGCGATCGTCCTGAGATCGGCCGGCGGGCTCCTGATCAGCGGGACATCGAGGATGCTGACGACAGACGCGACGTTATCGAGTGCCCGCAACTCGGCCCGCAGCGCGCCGAGTGTCTGCAGCACCGGTTCACTGAACAGATCGTCGTCCGGCGAGAACGTCACGATCAGGAAATCGTCGGAGCCGTAGCGCGCCCGTACCATGCGGTAGTAGCTTAAGTCTGCATCGTTCTCAAGCGTTAACGAGTCGGCGGTGGCATCAAGCGCAAAGTCACGGGCATGCCAGCTGAAGAAACCCACGACCAATGCGCAGGCGACCAGCACAAGCACCGGGTGGCGCAGCACAAACCGTTCGTGCAACACGCTGAATCGATCGGCAACTGGCATGTATCAGGGCCTTACGGCAAAGATGCGCTTCACGACACCGTCGATATCGACGTCCTTGTCCGTCGCCACACCAACCGTGCGGCTCCGTTCTTCTTCGGACAGCGTATCAGCGCTGGCAATCTGGAAGCGGAGCACATCGACATCGGCATCCGAAGCGTCCTGGCCAAGTGCACCCCTATTCTCGAGCCGCCTGATCAGCGTGGTTTCATGCGCGGTGGCATCAACAAATACGGCCGCGACGTTCCGGCGGTCAGCAAGCCTTATCACGGCATCGCGATCAGCTTTGCGGAGAAACGATGCGTCGATGATTACGTTGAGCCCCTCACCCAACAGGAGTTCAGCCATCTCGAAGAGTTTCTGGTAGACCTCCGCGCGCGAGCGCTGTGAATAGCGGCCCGACTCCGTCAGGACTACAGCACCGAGAGCATCATCCGCGCTGAATACTCGCTTTCGTTCAATATCCGAGCGCAACCTGATCGCCGGCACGTTCACCACCAGGCGTGCCGACAACCACGTCTTGCCGGAACCGGAAAAGCCATGCATTGCGATGAGCCGCGGTGGACGACGGTCGATCCAACGCGCGGCAACCGCGAGGTTATGCTTCAGGCTATCGATGTCATCGTCCCGGTCCGCGGTTCGCGAACTCTCCAGGCTGCGTATTGCGGCGACCTTGGCTCGTATCATGCAGTGGTAGACGAAATACAGTCCGAACACCTTCATGCCAGCATAATCCCCGGTGCGTTCGAGATAGCGATTCAGAAAGACGGCAGCAAGATCCTGTCGGGCACGCGCGACCAGGTCCATGAACAGGAAAGCGATGTCACTGATGACATCGATGTTGCGCAACTCCGCGCTGAACTCCACGCAATCGAATGCGGCGATACCTGACGGCAGGCGTGCCAGGTTGGCAAGGTGCAGATCGCCATGGCACTCGCGCACGAAGCCGTCTTTGCGGCGCTGAATCAGGGTTGGTTTTAGCGCCTGGAGGGTCGTCCTGGTCCATTTTTCCACCCGCGACAACAAGCGCATGTCGATGACTTTTTCCAGCGGCAGAAAATTCTCGAGCATCGGCGCCCGGACTTTGCGTACCGATTCCTGATCGTTACCGTATTCAATGATCCTGGCGTTGCGGTGATAGCCGGCGACGGTTTCTGCCAGCTGTTCGAGGTCGGCCTCGCGCAACAGGTCGGCGTCGAGCTGGTGATCAAGTTGTGCACTCCGCGGAAATTGCAGCATCTTGACGGCGTACTCGATAGCCGCTCCCGTGCCGCCCATCACCGGGTTGGCAACGCTGCCGCCAATGGGCACGACCTCGAGATACAGTTCAGGCGCCCAGCGACGATTCAGGCGCAGTTCTTCATCGCAAAAGTGTCGCCGGCGCTCGAGCGTACTGAAATCGAGAAACTCGAATTTGACGGACTTTTTGATCTTGTAAGCGAACGAACCCGTTAGCAGCACCCACGAGATGTGCGTTTCCGCGACCTCGATTTCGGCTACCGGGTGTGGCCAGGCTTGCGACAACCGTAACGCGGCTATGAGTTGTGCCTGGGCGGCGATGGAGCCCTTGAGCTCAGCCATAGTCCGGCAGGTCGGCCGCCATCCGTTCCATGGCCTCGTAACCGATATCGATGGATTCCGCTGCGCGGTGGAAATCCATCATGTTGAAGTCGCTCAACGGCGGGCGCAGGATGAGATCGGGCGGATCCCCTGCCAGTCGGCTGCGGGTTATCTGGTCCTGCATGATGGTGATGGTTGTGTACATCACTTCCATCATGCCGGGCTCGCTCGGACCGGAGTCGCTGCGGACCGAACTCACCAGGCTCTCCAAAAGTCCGGACCACCGTCCCAACAATTCCTTGCCTTCCGCGGTCTCACTATCATCCGCGGGTGTTTCTGCCGCTTGCGGTTCGTTAATCAGATTCGCAAATCTTGAAGCCGGGCGATTGAGGTTGACGGCAATGACATACTCCGCGCCCATGGCGCGGCACAGTGACACGGGCACAGGATTCACGACACCGCCGTCGATCATCCAGCGCTCGTCGTGGTAGAGCGGCGTGAACAATCCAGGCATGCCACTGGAGGCCCGCACGGCATCCAGCATCGAGCCGCTGCGAATCCAGATCTCCTTGCCACTGTAGAGGTCGGCCGCGACCGCTCCGAATTCGTACTCGAGATCCTCTATCGCGCGATCTTCGATGTGCGCACCGACCGCACGAAACAGGCGACTGCCCCGCATGACGCCGCCGCCGGTGAAAGTCGCGTCCAGCAGTCGCCAGACATCAACCTTGGTTAGTGATCGTGCCCACACCTCGAGTTGGTCGAGCTGCCCGCTTGCATACGCTGCCGCCACCAGTGACCCCGATGACGCACCGGATACCACCACTGGATTAATGCCACGATCCTGTAAAGCCCGCAGCACGCCAATATGCGACCAGCCGCGCCCTGAACCGCTGCCAAGCGCCAGACCGACTTTTGGTCGCCTCGTTCGTTTATTGGCTGCCGACATCTGTAATGCTCCAGGTCAGGACGATAAATACCTCGTTAGCCGATCCCCGTCTCCTTGAGTGCGGCGCGCAGCTGTGCCCAGCGTTGCTCCAGCGTACCCGTATAGCCAATCGAAACGCGCACGAGCCCCGGCGAAATTCCTGCGGCCGTCTTTTCCTCGTCGCTCAGTTCGCTGGAGGTGCTTGAACCCGAACAGGACATCAGCGTGTCGAAATAGCCGAGACTGACCGCGAGGTAACCAAAACGCTGCTCGTTCTGCAGGTGCGACATCAGTTCATTGGCCGTGTCGGCGTCGCCGACATCAAGCGTGAATACGCCACCGTAGCCGTACTGGCCACTGCGCAGCTCATTGAACAATTCGTGATCCGGGTGCGATGCCAGGCCCGGATAGCAAACGGCAAGGCCCATGCCATCCAGGCGCTCCGAAAGTTTGAGAGCACGCTCGCCGTGGGCGGTCATGCGTAGCGGCAGGTGCGGAATCCTGAGGCTCACGCTGGCGGCAATATTGGGGTCCATGGTGGGCCCGAGCAGCATCAGCGGTCCCATGTGGAGGTCCATCAACTCCCCGATGAATGCCGAGGTGCCGCAAACCGCACCGGCAATGACATCGGATGAGCCACTGATGAACTTGGTAATACTGTGAATCACCACGTCGGCACCGAGTTCGGCCGGGCGCAGTACCAGCGGACTGAACGTGTTGTCCACCACCAGGGGAATGTCGTGCGCGTGCGCGAGGTCAGCGAGCCGCGGCATGTGGGCAAGACGCAACGTCGGGTTGGAGACGCTCTCGGTAAATACCAGTCGTGTGCGGTGCGTGATGGCCGCTGCCACGGCATCGGCGTCCGTGATATCAACGAACGTGGTCCTGATCCCGCATTTCGCGGGGAGGAAGTCATGCAGGAGCGCGTGCGTGCCACCATAAATGGCGTTAGAGGCCACGACCTCGTCGCCCGCACTGCAAAGGCCGAGGATAACCCCTGAAATGGCGCCCATGCCGCTCGCGGTGCAGTACCCCGCCTCGGTGCTCTCGAGCGCGGCCATCTGTCGCCCCAGGTTGAACACGGTCGGATTAAAATGTCGCCCGTAGAGGTAGCAGCCCTTTTCCGGCCCCTTGCGACCCTGAAACAGCTCCGGCATCGTTTCCGGGTCGATAACGGTAAACGTCGAACTTGCCTCGATCGACATGTTGACGCCGCCGTGTTCACCGAATTCATGGCGCAGGTGCGCCAGGTCTTCGATGGGGTCACGTCTGCTCATGGTCGTCCTTTCAGTACCAGTAAATTGCCCAGCAGGACCAGTGCGGTTCCCAGCACAATCGCGACGCTCAATTCGAGTCCCTCGAACATCATCGACAGAATCAGGGCGACTACCGGGAACATGACAGTCGCGTAACCGGCCCTGTGTGCACCAATCCTGCCCAGCAACGTGAGGTACGCGCCGAACGCCACGACTGACCCAAATATTGCCAAATACACCAACGAAGCGATGTACGTAAAAGTCCCGTCGAAAGTGAACGCCTGCCCCTGCACCAGCGCAATCAAGGCGGTCAGCACCGCCCCGTAAAACATGCCCCAGGCATTGGCCTGCATCACCGGCAGTTTGCGCTGCTGCGCCGCCTGCGAAACCATGTTGCCGCACGACGCACTAAAAGCACCCAGCAGCGCGAGCAGCAGGCCAATCAGGACCCCGTCACTGAGCGAGACTTCCCCAATCTGCGGAGTAAATAAGAGCAAAATACCTGAAATGCCGAGAATCGCGCCGATAATGACGCGACCGCTCGAACGCGTACCAAAAATGAGCCGCGACAGCAGGATGTTGATCCACACCATCATGGAAAAGACGATCGCCGCGAGCGCTGAGGTGATGTGAATCTGCGCGCTGTAGGCAAACACGTAGTTGAGGCAGAACAGAAACAGGCCCAGAACCGCAAACCACAGGTGATGTTTTAGATTAAACGTCAGTGGTAACTGTCTAATTAAACAGTATAAAAATAGAACGCCAGACGCCAGAACGTAGCGATAGACGATCGAGACCTCCGGCGCCACGACACCCAGCTGGAATTCAATCGCCAGCCAGGTTGATCCCCAGATCAGGACCTTCAGCACGTAGAGCGAGGTATTGCTACCGAGCGCGGGCACCAGCCATGCGAACAAGCGCCGCAATTGCCCAAATCGCCCAGATTGGTTAATAGCGCAGCATCGCGGAGCCCCACGTGAAGCCCGCACCGAACGCCGCAAACAGCAGCGTCTGGCCCCGCTGGATACGGCCATCACGGACCGCCAGGTCCAATGCCAGCGGGATCGAGGCGCCCGACGTGTTGGCATGCTGGTCCACGGTTGCGATGACGCGCTCCATCGGCATCTTGAGCTTTTTGGCCGCCGCCTGGATGATGCGCATATTCGCCTGGTGTGGAACGAACCAGTCGATGTCGTCGAGATGGCCGTCCAGATCGGCGACCGTCTCACGCGCGATATTGTCGAAGGTTGCCACGGCACGGCGAAACACAGCATTGCCCTCCATCTTGATGAAGGCACCGCCGGCCCGGGTAATGTCATAACCGACGGAAACGCCCTGCTCGACCTGCAGCAGATCCTCGTACTGCCCGTCGGCATGAATGTGCGTCGCAAGAATGCCCGGCTCGTCTGACAGTTGCAGCACGACGGCGCCCGCACCGTCGCCAAACAGCACGGCCGTGCCACGATCCTCCCAGTTGGTGATCCTCGACAGGGTCTCGGCACCGATCACGAGGGCAGTCTTTGCCCCGCCGGTTTGCAGATAGCGGTTCGCCAGGTCCAGTCCGTAAATGAACCCGCTACACGCCGCGTGGACATCAAACGCAGCGCTGCCCGACACGCCCAGGCGACGTTGAATAATGCACGCCGTTGAAGGAAACACCTTGTCCGGTGTCGCCGTACCGACCACGATCAGGTCGATGTCCTCGGGGCCGACGTTCGCTTCCTGCATGGCTCGCCGCGCTGCCTCGACCCCCATTGATGCCGTCGTCTCACCGTCCCCCGCAATATGTCGCTGCCGGATGCCGGTGCGCTCGCGAATCCACTCGTCCGAGGTATCCATCGTCTTTTCGAGATCGTGATTGGTGACGACCTTCGCAGGCAGGAAACTGCCGATACCCGCGATGCGCGCATAACTCATTCAGTATTCCTTTTCAGAAACGCCGCTATCTCTCGCAACGTCGGATAGTCAAACAAATCGCTGATATCCAGCTTGCCCGGGTAGCGCTCGTCGATGGCGAGAACAATCTCTGTCAGCGTCAGTGAGCTTACGCCAACCTCGAACAGGTTGTCGTCCGCGCCGATGTTCCGCTCCTTGGAAAATTCACGGCAGATCTTCTCGAGCTCGGCCACCAGTGGATCGCTGTCCACGGCGACATCGTCGTCACGTTGCGGCGTGAGCTCGTCGATGACAGCAGCGAACTCACCGTCGATATAGGCCTGCAGCAGCTTACCGCGCTGCACCTTGCCGCTGGTCGTCTTCGGGATGCGACTCACCGGAATGACTTTGTCGACCTCGAGCCCGGTTTGTTCGCCGACAATGTCACGGACCTGCGCGATAAAAGGCAGGAATGAGTCGATGGACTGGCGATGCAATATGAAGGCGATCAGCTCTTCAGTCTGGCCGCCCTGCGGTGTTGCTCCCGCGACGACCACCTTGTTGAGATCGAGGCCATCGATATGCGCGACAATCTCTTCGATATCATGCGGATAGTAATTCTGACCGTTTATAATAATGATGTCTTTCTGACGACCGGTAATGACGAGCTGGCCATCGACAAAGACGCCGCAGTCACCGGTGCGTAGCCAGCCATCGCTGGTGAACAGCTCGGCCGTGGCCACCGCGTCGCCGTAGATTTTCTCGGTAACGCTGTCACCAAAAAGCTGGATGTTACCGATCAGGCCGTCTGCGAGAACCCGGTCTTCGTTGTCCGTGATACGAATGCTCACGTCGCGGATCGCGGGCCCCACCTTCACGAAGCTGACAGCATCAGCATCCGCCGGGTCCACGGCCCGATAGGCGTCACCCACGCGCAGGCTGTGGCGATCCACCGTAATGCGAGCGTACTCACGGCCGGGCTCCGGAATAGAAACACCGACGGTTGCCTCGGCAAGCCCGTACACCGGAAACATCGCCGTTCTCTTGAGGCCGTGCGGTTCCAGCGCGTCGAGGAACTCCTCGCACAGCTCCCAGGAAATCGGCTCAGCACCATTGAGAATCAACTTCACACAGCTAAGGTCCAGGTCAGCCAGCCCCTTGCGCAGGTAGAGTTTGAGAAAATGCTTGTACCCGAAATTCGGGGAGCACAGTTGCGTCGCCCGCAGCTCGTTCGCTTTGCTCATCCACAGCAACGGCCGTCGCACAAATACGCTCGTGTCCATGACCGCATGGTTCATGCCGACACCCAGCACGCTGAGATGATAGCCAATCAGGCCCATGTCGTGCGTCAACGGCATCCAGCTCAGACTCTGGTCGTCTGCGTTCCAGCCGGTCGCCTCGACAATGGCCCGAATGTTGGTGCAAAGATTGCGATGCGTCAGCACCACCCCTTTCGGATCACTCGTCGATCCCGACGAATACTGTATGAAAGCAACGTCATCGGGCTGCGCAGCAAACAGCTCACCGTGTGCCGCCGGCGCGACGTCGCTCATCAGCACAGTCCGGGTCTCGAGTAACCGGGTGATCTCGTCCAGCTGCTGTTCTTTGGAAAACTCCAGCAGCCGCTCCAGTAGCCCGAGCTCTGTAAACAACGTTGCGCGTTCCAGCTGCGACACGATACGAAACAGTTTGAGACGGTGCTCGTCGCTGATGCCAACAGCCACCGGCACCGGCACGATGCCGCCGAGTACCGCCGCCCAGAACGCCACGACGAAGCTCTCGTTCGACTTGCTGAAGATGATCAGTTCGTCACCGGGCTGCATGCCGCGAGCCTGCAGCGAGCCCAGCAACGCAATGGCCTGCTCCCACAGGTCGGCAAACGTCAGTACGCTTTCATCGTTCTCACCATCGATGAACCGAATCTCCCGGTCCCGCGTGCGCGCCGTTTTGAGCAACTCGACAAGTGTTGGGTATAGCTCCATGAGTACTAGCGTACCTCGGGCTGCATGAAAATGTCTTCCGCCGAACGCAGATTGATACCGAGTTCGAGCTGCGGTTCAGCCTCGTCCAGTAAACGCAGGCGAAACCGCGGCAGTAACAAGCCGAGATGCACCTTCATTTCCAGGAACGAAAAATACTCGCCGAGGCAGCGCCTTGGACCGAGCGAGAACGGAAAATACGGCCGCTCTTTCCTGGCGGCATTAAGCGGCGCAAAGCGTTGCGGGTCGAAGCGCTCCGGATCGGGCCAGTAGCGCTCGGTACGATGCAGTATGAATGGCGACAGGTAAATATCAGTGCCGGGTGGGACGTCGTAATCGTCAAGCTCGTCCTCGGCATGCGAGCGGCGTGTGAACAGCCAGACCGGTGGGTACAGGCGCAAAACCTCCTCGAGCGTTTGCTGCGTGTACGTCATGGCGCTCAGCGCCTCGTCGCTCACGGCTGACACCTTCGGGAGAAGGCGCTGCGCTTCCTCTATGAGTGTTGCTTCGACGTCGGGATGCCGGGCGATCAGGTACCAGACCCAGTTCAGCGTGTTCGCGGAGGTCTCGAATCCTGCGACAATCAGTGTCATGAGTTCGTCAAGCAACTCCGCGTCCGAGAACGCGTTGCCCTGCTTGTCCGTTGCCGCAAGGTACATCGAGAGAAAATCGAAAACCTGCTCGTCGTGCCCGGCGCGTCTCACGGCAATGATGCTCAACAGCAGGTCACGGAGCTCACGCACCTTCAATACGACACCGAGATCACGCTTGGAATCGCGGCTTAGAAATGCGAACGGATTCTCACCCTGCGTCAGTATGCGACGCTCGTAGTCGCTGCCAAAGATGCTGATGAGAATCAGCTCCAGCGCAAAATCAGAGGTCTCCGAGGTAATATTCAGCGGCTCATTGCGCGCGGCCAGATCAGCCCAACGAACAGCGCGCCGGTCGCAGCATCCCACCATCACCGTCATCAGGCGGTGCACGTTCTGGCGGCTGAAAGCCGGCTGGATCATCGTTCGTGAACGCCGCCAGACATCGCCATCACTGACAATCAGGCCATTAC
>JBATID010000018.1:0-2417 GCA_049667545.1 Woeseiaceae bacterium | reverse complement strand
GCGCTGTGCCGTGCCGTTGCCGGAGCTGCCGGCAGCAGGTGCATGCTGCGGCGCATGCCAGTCCAGTCCGCCGCCGGCGAGGTTCACCGTCGCGCCCTTGCTGTATGAATTTCCGGTTGATGCCGGCCTGAAAGCGCTGAAATTCAGGCGCCAGCTTTTCTATGCACCCGCGTTCGCGGAGCTGCTGCTGGGCGCGCTCGGCGAGCTGCGCCATGAAGTTGACGCGTTGCTGCCGGTGCCCCTGCATTGGCGACGCCTGGCTTATCGCGGCTACAACCAGGCACATGAACTCTGCAAGCCGATTGCGCGGCGCACCGGCCTGCCGGTCATCGGCGGCGTTGTGAGATGCCGCGCGACAGCGGCACAATCAGGCCTGTCGGCGAGCGCACGCAATCGAAATTTGCGCGGCGCGTTCGTTGTCAGGAAGCACATCGCGGGACGCCACGTATTGCTCGTTGATGATGTGATTACTACGGGAGCAACGACGCGTCACCTGGCACAGGCACTGCTTGAACACGGCGTGGCTGAGGTGAGTGTCGCCGCCGTGGCACGGGCGACCTGACTAATTCAAAACAGCCGGGTTGAACGTGTAGTGCAGCACGATGCCGATAAACACCACCATACCGATGAAGTGGTTCTGCAAAAAAGCGGCAAAACAGCCCGCCGGCGTGCGATTCCGGGCCAGCCACTGATGCCATGCCATTAATGCGCCGGCACAGCCTACGGACAGGTAATACCAGCCGCCCAGACCCGCGCGCTGGCCAATGAACACCAGCGCGACCAGCATCAGGAGTTGCAGGCCGCCAATGATGAACAGGTCGGCGTCACCAAACAGGATGGCGGTCGACTTGACGCCGATCGTCTCGTCATCAACCCGGTCGACCATCGCATAGAAGGTGTCGTAAATAACCGCCCAGATCACCGTGGTACCGAAAACCAGCCAGGCAAGTTCGGAGGTCTGCCCCGTTTGTGCGGCAAACGCCATCGGCACGGCCCAGCCAAACGCGAGTCCGAGCACGAACTGCGGTACAGACACGAAGCGCTTGATGAACGGGTACAGGACGGTCAGCACGCCGCCGCCGACGGCCAGCAGCTGCGCCGGTCGATTGAGCATTGTCGCCAGCCCGATGGCGATGAGCGCCAACGCCGCAAACAGCGTCAGCGCTTCGAGCGGTGCCACGGCGCCGGAGGCAATGGGCCGGTCACGCGTGCGCTCAACATAGGGGTCGATATTGCGATCGGCAAAATCGTTAAGCACGCAACCGGCAGCGCGCATGATGAAGACGCCCACGACAAAGATGATGAACAGCCCCTGGTCGGGCGCGCCGTCAGTGGCGAGCCATAGCGCCCATAATGTCGGCCACAGCAACAGCCAGATGCCGACCGGCTTGTCGAGCCGCATCAGCGTTGCGTAATTTCGTAGCTGGTTGCCAAGCCCAGGAGAGATGTCGTGACCGGTCGTGCGCTGCATGGCCGGTAGTGTACGCCACGCGTCTTGTTTGTGGGAGGGTCAGCGCTGTTGCGTGGCGGCCGCTGGCGGGGGTACTACACCTTGCCGTAGCGCCCCGCATCTCCAAGCCAGCGCCGCACAATTGCTGTTGCTGTTGTTGGCGCATTGCTCTGCAGGGTCTCGGCCGTCATTTGTACCTGTGGCATCAGTTCGGCATCGCGAAGCAGGTTGGCGACACGGTACTCGGGCAAGCCGGTTTGCCGCGTGCCCAGCAGCTCGCCCGGCCCGCGCAGCTCAAGGTCTTTTTGTGCAACAACGAAACCGTCGTTCGTGTCTCGAAGTACGGCAAGCCGTTGCCGGGCGATGCCGCCCAAAGGTGGTTTGTAGAGCAGCACACAGTGGCTCACGGCCGTGCCACGACCGACGCGACCGCGTAGCTGATGTAGCTGCGACAGCCCCATTCTCTCGGCGTTTTCAATAATCATCAGGCTGGCGTTGGGCACGTCGACGCCGACCTCGATGACGGTTGTGGCCACCAGCAGTTGAATCAGGCCTTCCTTGAATGCTCGCATCCCGCGCTCCTTCTCGGTCGGACGCATGCGGCCGTGAACCAGCCCGACACGCAGTTCAGGCAGCGCCTCGGTCAACATCTGGTAGCTCGCCTCGGCCGCCTGGTAATCGAGGACCTCGGACTCCTCGATCAGGGGGCACACCCAGTAGGCCTGCATCCCACCGCGGCAGGCGGCGCGCACGCGCTCGACGATATCGCCGCGCCGCGACTCCGGCACGGCGATCGTTGATACCGGTTGGCGGCCGGGCGGCAGCTCGTCGATGACCGACGTGTCCAGGTCGGCATACGCGGCCATTGCCAGGGTGCGAGGAATGGGCGTTGCGGTCAGAACGAGCTGGTGCGGATGACCAGCACTGCTGACGCCCTTGTCACGCAACGCCATGCGCTGGTGTACAC
>JBATID010000017.1:0-1602 GCA_049667545.1 Woeseiaceae bacterium | reverse complement strand
TATGGCGAGAGTTCGCCGCGGCCCGTCGTTGAGATGACGTTTCCCAGCTTCCGTGACGAGACGCTGGCGCCGACCGGCAAGCACGTGATGTCCGCCGTCGTACAGTACGCGCCGTATGCACTGAAAGGTGGCTGGACCGACGCGGCCCGGCATGACTTCGAAAAGGCCGTGATGAAGACGATAGCGCGGTACGCGCCGGATATTGCAGCACGCGTTGAACACAGCGAATTACTGACGCCGGCTGATATCGAGGCGGAGTTCCACATCACCGGTGGCCATTGGCACCACGCCGAGCTCACGCTCGACCAGTTCCTGTTTGTCCGGCCCGTCAGCGGTGCGGCGCAATACCGCATGCCGGTCGATGGGCTGTATTTGTGCGGTGCCGGTACTCACCCGGGCGGCGGCGTCAGCGGCGCGGCCGGCAGAAACGCGGCGCGTGCCATTCTGCGGCGGGAGAAAGCAGTATGATGAGTCAGCCTGTTCACCAGGGACGCTTGCGGACGCCGTTTTACTCACGCCTGCGCGAGCTCGACTTCGTCAACGAGTGGCACGCATGGAAAGGCTACTCGAGCGCCAACGAACTGTACTGCGCGGACACCGAGTATTTTGCGATTCGCAACTCGACCGGCGTGTTCGATCTGACGCCGATGACCAAGTACCGAATCTCCGGTCCTGACTCGCTCGACTACCTGAATCGCCTCGTCACGCGCGACATGACGAAGATTCGTCCCGGCCGCATTGCGTATGCCGTCTGGTGTGACGACCAGGGCCAGGTCATCGACGATGGCACCATCTTTCACTTGCGAGAGGGCGAGTACCGCCTGTGCTCACAGGAGCGCCACTTTGCGTGGCTTAAGGCCGCTGCTATCGGCTTCGATGTCGATATTGCGCATGAGACTGACGATATTGCGGCGCTCGCCGTGCAAGGGCCGACGTCATTTTCGATACTGCAGCAGCTCAATATCGACGGCCTGGCAGAGCTTAAGCCGTTCGGTCTGCTGCACTGCGATTTTGAGGGCGTCGAGCTGATGGTGTCGCGCACCGGTTTTACCGGCGACCTGGGATACGAACTGTGGATCGAGCCCGGCAAGGCGGAAGCGCTCTGGGACGCGTTGTTCGCAGCCGGCAAACTGCATGGCATTCGTGCCATCGGCACGCACGCGCTGGAACACGCGCGTATCGAGGCCGGTTTTCTCGCGGCTTATCATGAGTTTCTGCCGGCAGACGAAACGGTCCGCACGGGCCGCTCGCGCTCGCCGCTGGAGCTGGGCCTCGAATGGCTGGTGGATTTTACGAAACCCAATTTCAACGGCCGACGGGCGCTGGCCGAAGAGCAGCGCAGCGGTTCGCAGTGGCGCCTGGTGAAACTCGATATTGACGGCAACAAGGTGGCACACAACTCGTATATTTTCGCGAAAGAGAAACGCAACAAGGCCGCCATTGGTTTTGTGACGTCCGCTGCCTGGTCGCCGATTTGCAAACAGAATATCGCGCTGGGTACCGTGCGCACGCCGCACGGCAAACCCGGGACCTCGGTGTGGGTTGAGATTTACTACCAGCGCGAGATGCACTGGAGCCGCGTGATGGCAGAAGCGCGTGTTG
>JBATID010000016.1:0-11652 GCA_049667545.1 Woeseiaceae bacterium | reverse complement strand
GTCGCCGTGGACCGCTTTGGGCTGTTTGCAGGGGATCGAAGCCGCCGCAAGCGCGAAGCTCGGGGCAGACTCGCTCAAGGGCCTGCGCGTTGCGGTGCAAGGTGTCGGTCACGTCGGCGCCGGTTTGTGCCACCTGCTGCACGAGGCAGGGGCCGAACTCCTGGTTTCCGATGTCAGCCGCGACAACCTGCAAGCCATAAGTGCAGAGCTGCCGGTCACGATCGTGCCCCCGAAAGACCTGCTGTTTTCTGATGTGGATATCCTCGCGCCCTGCGCGCTCGGCAATATCCTGACGTCGACGACCATTCCGCGCATACGTGCAAAAATTATCGCCGGCGCGGCCAATAACCAGCTCGCCACTACCGCGGATGGCGCACTGTTGGCGAAGCGCGGAATCTTGTACGCCCCGGATTACGTGATCAATGCCGGCGGTATCATCAGCGTCGCCGGCGAGTATTACCACACGAGCTCCGAGGATCAGGTCCGCGACGACGTGGGTCGCATCAAGGACCGCCTGAAACTGATCTTCGACGAAGCCGGCGACACGGGCCGGCCGACCAATGAAATTGCTGACGACCTGGCCCGTAGCCTCGTGGCGGCCGCCCGATAAGGACTCATCATGATCCAAAAGTCGAGACTGCAGATTCCACGCCCCACGGCCCGGCCCGGCGAAGAACCGGACTTCAGCTACCTGGACCTGTCGCCGGCGGGCAGCGTTGACAAGCCACCGATTGGTTCGCGCACGCGCGATATCGAGTACCTGAGCAGCGGACTCGTTCGCGTGCTTGATGACGACCACACGGCGAAGGGACCGTGGAATCCCAACCTCGATGCAACCCAACTGCAAATTGCACTGCGCTGGATGATGCTGACGCGCGCGCTCGATGACCGGATGTGGCAGATTCAGCGCCAGGGCCGCATCTCCTTCTACATGCAGTCGCGCGGTGAGGAAGCGGTGTCGATCGCGCAGGGTATGGCACTGCGTCCCGGCGACATGTGTTTCCCGTCGTACCGCAACCAGGGGCTGTACCTGTACCGCGGCGTCAAGCTGGTCGACATGATGTGCCAGTGTTTGTCGAACACGCGAGACATGTGCCAGGGTCGGCAACTGCCGGTCATGTATCACTCGAAAGCGGGCAACGTGTTTTCGATATCCGGCAACCTGGCAACGCAGTTTCCACAGGCTGTTGGCTGGGCGATGGCTTCGGCCATCAAGGGTGAGGACCATATCGCGGCGTCCTGGCTGGGCGACGGCAGCACGGCGGAGGCCGACTTCCATTACGCATTGACCTTCGCCGCCGTTTACCAGGCACCGGTCATTCTCAACGTCGTCAACAACCAGTGGGCGATCTCCACATTCCAGGGCACGGCGGGCGGGCAGCGCCGCGCGTTCGCCGCACGCGGCCTCGGCCTGGGCATTCCCGGCATTCGCGTCGACGGCAATGATCTGCTGGCGATTTACGCAGCCACGCTATGGGCTGCAGACCGGGCACGGCGCGGCGGCGGTCCGACACTGATCGAGCACGTCACCTATCGCGGCGGTGCGCATTCGACCAGCGACGATCCGTCGAAATATCGACCGAAGGATGAGTGGAAGTCGTTTCCGCTGGGCGATCCGGTCGAACGCCTGAAACAACACCTGATCCTCGAGGGACACTGGTCGGAGGAGAAGCACGAAGCGCTGTGGCAACAGCTGATCAGCGACGTGCAGATTGCGTGGAAGGAAGCGCAGAAGTACGGAACTATGACCGAGGGGCCATGGCTCGATCCCACCACGATGTTTGAAGATGTGTATGCCGAAATGCCCGCGCACCTCGAGTCACAGCGTCGACGCATGCTTGAAATTTTGAGTGGAGAATAAGTCATGGCACAGATGAACATGATCGAAGCCATCCGCTCGGCACACGACGTGATGATGGACAGGGACCCAACCGTTGTCGTACTCGGCGAGGATGTCGGCTACTTTGGCGGCGTGTTCCGCTGTACCGACGGACTCCAGCGCAAGTACGGCGATCACCGCGTTATCGACGCACCGATTGCTGAAGGCGGTATTGTGGCAGCGGCCATTGGCATGGGCGTTAACGGCCTGCGCCCTGTCGCCGAAATTCAGTTTGCCGATTATATTTACCCGGGCTTCGACCAGATCGTCAGCGAACTCGCTCGCCTGCGCTATCGCTCCTGTGGCGAGTTTTACTCACCCGTCACAATTCGCACACCGTGCGGCGGCGGCATTCGTGGCGGACAGACGCACTCGCAGTCGCCCGAGGGTATCTTCACGCACGTCAGTGGCATCAAGACGGTCATGCCGTCCAACCCGTATGACGCGAAAGGGCTACTGATCAGCGCCATCGAATCCGACGATCCGGTGGTCTTCTTCGAACCCAAACGCATTTACAACGGCCCGTTCGACGGCGATCCCGATAAGCCCGGCGTCTCCTGGTCGTCACATCCGAAAGGCGAGGTACCCGAGGGCTATTACACGGTACCTCTCGGCAGCGCCGAGATCGCGTTGCCCGGCGAAGAACTGACTATCGTCACCTACGGCACGCTGGTGCACGTGGCGATCGCGGCCGCCAAAGCAACCGGCGTTGACTGTGAAGTCATCGACGTTCGCACCATGTCGCCGCTCGACATCACGACCCTGACCGACTCCGTCAAGAAAACCGGCCGCTGCATGATCGCGCACGAGGCCACCCGTTTTGGTGGCTACGGCGCCGAACTCGCGGCGACCATTCAAAAAGATTGCTTCTACCACCTGGAAGCACCGATCAGCCGGGTCGCCGGCTGGGACACGCCGTACCCACACGCCTTTGAATGGCAGTACTTCCCGGGGCTGAAACGCATGTCAACCGGGATACGCCGAGTCATGGAGGTGCGTGCATGAGCGAATTCATTTTTAAATTGCCGGACCTCGGTGAAGGCACGGTCGAATCAGAAATCGGTGAATGGCTTATCAAAGTTGGCGATACGGTGAAAGAAGAGGATGTCATCGGCACGATGATGACGGACAAGGCAGCCATCGAGCTCTCATCGCCCGTAAGCGGCACCGTTGTCAAGCTCGCCGGCGAGCCTGGCGATGTGGTCGCTGTCGGCGCGCCGCTCGTCGTTTTCGATACGGATGGCGCCGCGGCACCGGCCACCGCGCCACCTGCGGCAGCAGTTCCGGAAACGGCCACGCCGTCGCCCGAGCCACCGGCACCCGAAGTCGCGGCCGCCGCTGCCGTGACAGAAACGCCCAGTGAGTCGGCGGAGCTTACGCGCGTTATCACTTCACCGGCGATCCGGCGGCGCGCGAAGGAAACCGGCATCGACCTTAACCTGGTCCCCGGATCCGGTCCCGGCGGCCGCATCCTGCGCAAGGATTTTGATCTGTACCTCAAGGCGCGGGCGACCGGAGCTGCGGTCTCTTCAGGCGCCCTGCTCGCAACCGGCGTCAGGGAAATCAAGATCATTGGTGTACGCCGCGTGATTGCCGAGCGCATGGCGGCAGCGAAACGCGAGATTCCCCATTTTGCGTACGTCGAGGAAATCGACATCACCGAACTCGAAGCGCTACGCAAGCACCTTAATGCCGGCAGGGATGCTGCGGAACGGCTCACACTGTTGCCGTTTCTCGGCCTCGCGCTCGTCAAGGCGCTCAGAGAATTCCCGCAATGCAATGTCACTCATGACAAAGCGCGCAACCTGCTGTTGCAACACGAAGCCGTCCACCTCGGCGTCGCCACGCAGACGCCCGACGGCCTCAAGGTACCCGTGGTGCGGCATGCGGAAGTTCGCTCGTTAGATGAACTGGCCGCCGATATCCGGCGCGTGTCGCTCGCGGCGCGCGATAACAAGGCTACCAAGAGCGAACTGACTGGATCGACCATCTCCATCACGAGCCTCGGGAAACTCGGTGGCATCGCCTCTACGCCGGTGATTAACAACCCGGAAGTCGCGATCATTGGCGTCAACAGGGCCGTGGAGCGACCGGTCGTATTCAACGGTCAGGTCGCCGTGCGCCTGATGATGAATCTGTCGTCGTCGTTCGATCATCGTTTTGTCGACGGTTACGATGCCGCCGCGATGATTCAGCGTATCAAGGAAATGCTGGAACACCCGGCGACTATTTTTTTGCCGGCTTAGTTGCCGAGCACGCGCCCCGGATTGAGGATGTTGCTCGGGTCCAGCGTCTTCTTCAGCGAACGCATCAGCGCAATTTCCGTGGCGCTCTTGCTATGCGGTAGCCATCGCAGTTTTTCCAACCCGATGCCGTGTTCGGCCGACACCGAGCCGCCATACTGCCTGAGTGGCGCATAGACACATTCGTCGCTTGCAGCATGGAAGTCTCCCTGCTCGCCCGGCACCACGAAGAAGTGCAGATTGCCATCAGCCATGTGACCGAGCGCGGTGCACATCGCGTTCGGCCAGCGTTTGCTGACATTTTCCTGTACCGCATCGACATACGCAGACATGTCGCGAATGGGCAGGCTCACGTCATAAAGATAGAACGGCGGGCTGGTCAACGCCGGCTCGAAGTTCTCACGTATTTCCCAGATCGCACGAGCCTCGCCCGCCGACTTGGGAATAACCGCGTCCGCGATCAGTTCATCGTCGAGAGCCTGCTCGAGCACGCGCTCAAAACGCGCGGCGTCAAATTCCGGATCACTGCCTTCCGCCTGGAACACCACGTAGAACGGGTACTCGCGTGACAGTGGCGCTCGGTGGCCATTGTCGCCCGTGACCGCCTGGTAGTAGTTGCCCCACATGATTTCAAAAGCGCTGAGACTGCCTGCCAGGTCACGCTGCAACTTACCCAGGAACGCGATGACGTTCGCCATGCTTGTCATAGCGACCAGCGCGTCCTGGCGACTCGCCGGCTGGGGGAAAAGCCGCAATACACAACGCGTCACAACACCCAGCGTGCCTTCGCTGCCAATGAACAGTTGTTTCATATCGTAGCCGGCATTGTTTTTCAGCATTCGATTCATCGACGACATGACGGTGCCATCGGCCATCACGACCTCGAGCCCGAGCACGAGATTGCGCATCATGCCGTAACGCAGCACGTTGATACCGCCAGCGTTCGTGGCAATGTTGCCGCCAATCGTGCAGCTGCCGCGAGCACCGAGATCCAGGGGGAAGTACATCCCTTCCTTCGCAACGGCTTCCTGCACGTTCTGCAGGATTGCGCCCGCCTCCACGATAGCCGTGCCACCAATCTTGTCGATCTCGATGATGCCGTGCATTCTCTCTGTCGATACGACGAGATCATCAAGATCGGGTTCGACCGCCGCGACGCAGTTGGTCAGCCCTCCGTGGGTTATCACCGCCTGTGACGCGGCGTTGCACTGCTGCAAAATTGCCGCGACCTCGCCCGTCGACGACGGCAGTGCCATGGCCCTGGCCTGCATCGGCGCCGGGTTCCAGTAACTGGTCGCACGGGTTGCGACAGCCTGACTGTCCAGCATGTGCCTTTGGCCCACGATGTCATTAAGCACGGAAACTGATAGAGACATGGCTATCCTGGCTGCCCATCGATGCGGGGTCGCACCAGCATGGGCAGGTAACGGTACAGGAAGATGCCGAATGCCAGCACCCATAAAGCGCCCGACGCGACAATGATCAGGAAGTAGGTATCGGCAGGCAGCAGATCGGCGATAACCCTCAGGATTGCCGCCAGCTGCAAGAACAGGAACGCGGCGATGTCCATGCCACTGGCCTTGAGGTCCCGGCCGGTATGACCCAGTGCACTGCGCGCCATCATCGCCAGCATCATCCCGCTGATAGTCCCGATGGTCAGCGCGTGAATCCAGGCGCTCGGGGCGATCATCGAATACTGTGCCAGCACGCGCAGCAACAACGCGAGCGGCAACCACGAATACGCCACTGGCAGCATCCACAGCAGTGGATTGCCAACGGTTTTATACGGCTGCCAATAAGCAAGGCGAAACGTGTGCGCGACAGCGGCGATGATTACCAACGCGTTGGGCAACAATGCGGGAACCAGCACCCAGTCGCTGCTGATCTTGACCACTATGATCAATATCAGCGAGCCAAACGCCACCACCTCGACCCACGTCGAACTCCTCGGATCCGCGCCGGCAATCGCGTTTCGCGTGAAGGCCGGAATGACCCTGCCCGCGACTATTGCATACAAAATGGTCAGCAGATCCAGCGCAACGATGATCGTTGTGTAAGCGAGCCACGTGGGCATCGGACCCATTGCGGCCAAATGGTAGACGACATTGCATAGCGCGATGAGCAACAGCAGGACGACAATCTTGTAATTGCGCTGGTTACGGCTTTTAAAGATCGGATGAGCGACGGCGACGGCCAGCATGGGAACGAAAAGGACATCGACCAGGGCGGCAAGAATCGGCGGCCCGGTAACGATGAGCAGGCGTCCCGCCAGCCACACGCTCACTAACGCGGCAAGCGCCGGCCCGGTTGGCGTCGCGAGTCCCGTCCAGTTACGCACGGCGGTCAGCAGAAAACCACTGATTACAGCAACCGCAAATCCGAACACCATTTCGTGGCTGTGCAGAAAATTGCCCTGCAGGTAGCCGCCGTAAAGCAGCAAGCCGCGGAAGGACAACAACCACAGAACGACAGCAAGAATGGCAAAGCCTGCCGCAAGCAAATAAAAGGGCCGAAAGCCCAATGCCAGTAGTCGGCTATTTGCCAAGTTTGAATACCACGCGCGCCTTGACGTTTTCTACCGGCACGGCGACACCGTTTTCAAAGCGCGGCGCATAGCGAAATTTTTTCACCGCTGCCAGCGCGGCTACCGCGAAAGACTCATTTTCATCATCGGAGGCCAGTGCTTTTATAGTGCTATCTGGCTCCGAGGTCACGGCCTTGATGACGCGCGCGTTCTCGGTAAACCCGTCTTCATTAACAGTGAACTCGACGACGACAGAGCCCTCTATCCGGCGCTGCCACATCGCCCTCGGATACTTCGGCAACTGCCTGAATAGCGGCTGGTAATCCGCCTCCGGCGACGCGGGGCTGTCCCGGCCGATCGCGATCGAATGCCGAGTAGCAAGATCAGACTTGCCCCAGCTCTCGTAAACCTGCACCAGCAATGCGTGCGTCGCCATTCGATACACGCGAACCTCATCCGACTCTCCGGCAAATGACGGTAGCGCCTCCTCAAGGTAATCGGCTGCACGTCGGTAGTTGCTCTCGGCAAAGGCCATTTTGCCGAGGAAGAAAACGGTGAGGCCGATCTTTTGATCTTCAGCCCCGAAGTTTTCTGTGTAAATACGCTGCGCATCCAGCAGATACTGGCGCGCCGTCAGCGAGCGTGATAACGAAAACGTATTGGTCGCCGCTCGAAAGGCAAGGTCCGCATATTCCATGCTCTCCTTGCCGTGTTCCTTGCGGACGATCTTGATAGCGCGCTTGTAATGGGACAGTTGCAGATCGCTGTTCCTATAGCTGCTGTAAGCATCGGCCAGATCTGCCATCACCGGCACCAGCTCGATCGAGCCTTCGCCATGGATATTCTCCATCAGCCCGAGCGATCGCTCCAGCACGGCGCGTGATTCACTTGCCTTATTGCCACGCCGCAGCGCTACCCCGTAGTTCTGCAGAATCTTTGCGAGCCGCGGGTCTGACTCGGGCAACTGCCGCTCGGCGATTTCAGCCACTGCTTTCGACGCTGTCAGTATCTTACTGGCGCGGCCCGATTCCACGGCTTCGGAATAGGCCGCCCAGGCTGTCTTGAAATCCTCGTTCTGTGCAAGGACGTCGGCGAGTGCCGGGTGACCGAGCAACAACGCCAGGAAAACAATGAGAGTACGCATGGATCAACCTTGTATGTACTGATCGCTCATCGCCCCGCAGGCCGGAACCAGCTCTGCGTTGCGAGGCAGAACCGGACCAACATTAGCATAAGCGGTACTTCGATCAGTACGCCGACCACGGTAGCCAGCGCCGCGCCCGATGAAAGGCCGTACAGCATTGCCGCCGTGGCGATCGCAACCTCGAAATGATTGGATGCACCGATCATTGCCGTCGGCGCCGCGTCCTCGTAACTCAGCTTGAACAGCCTCGCCAGGCCGTAACCGAGAGCAAACACCAGAACCGTTTGTACGAACAGGGGTATTGCGATCCACAGGATCGTCAGCGGATTGCGGACGATCGTCTCACCTTTGAACGAGAACAACAGGATCAGCGTAATCAGCAGCGCCGTGATAGTGACCGGCGTCAGGTAGTGCAAAAAACGCTCGCGAAACCAGGTCTCGCCTTTGCTCGCGATGATCCACTTCCGTGACAGGTAGCCGGCAAGCAACGGTAACGCCACGTAAACGCCGATCGACAGCAGCAGTGCCTGCCACGGTACCGGCAGCCTGCCGACGCCCAGCAGGTAACCGCCAATAAAACCAAACAGCACGAGCATGATCAGCGAATTAACCGCGACCATCAGCAGCGTATGGCCATCATTACCCTTCGACAGGTAACCCCACACCAGCACCATCGCCGTGCACGGGGCAATGCCCAGCAATATGCAGCCAGCGAGATAGCTGCGCCACAATGGCACCTCCAGCATCCTGACGCCGTCAACGAGTACCACGCGACCTGCGCCATAGGTATCTCCGACGGCCATCGTCTCGCCGAGTGGCATCTTCACGAGATCCGTGGCATCGGGCCCGATGAATCCCAGGAACAGTGTGCCGAGGAAAAAACTGGATATCGCGTACATCGTGAACGGCTTGACTGCCCAGTTGATGAACAGCGTCAGCCCGACCGGCTTCAAGGCTTTGCCCGCTTTTACAACCTCGTGAAAGTCGATCTTGACCATGATGGGATACATCATGAAGAACAGGCACAGCGCGATGGGTATCGAGATTACCGGCGCCCCATTGACGGTTATCGCCAGGCCATCCAGCGCTGTCGCAACCTCCGGCGCGTATTTGCCAAGCGCAATGCCGGCAACGATACATAGCAGCACCCACACCGTCAGGTATCGCTCAAAAAAACCCATGATCCCGCCTTGTCCCGCTGTTCATCCAGTGGACAGAATTGTCCTTTGTTCCAGTGCGCTTGGCCAGACCCGTAGCTGACCGCAGCAGCGCATCAGTCCTCGTTATTGCTCATCGTTATTGCTAAACGGCCGGTATGGCCGTTTGAAGTGCACGACCAGGCCCAGCAGCAGTACCAGCAGCGAGGCCCACATTGACTGGCGCCAGGCACTGCGCCCGGCTTTGACAATCTCGAACTTCTCGACAAACACGGTCTCGCACGCGCCATCACCGGTATCGGTGCGGGTCGTGCTGGTACCGCGCCTGCCACCCGCCTCACTGCTATAGCTTGCGAGATAGCCGTACACGCGAACCTGGTCGCCAATCCTGATGGCCTTGACCTGGTCGCGAATGGCCTCGTCAGCCGATATCAGGTGATTGTTTGACAGCTGCTGCATGCTGAAAGCGGCCCACGCTTCCGCATCGCGCGTCCGCACGTTGCAGGTAAAGATTCCGTTCCAGAAATTAATCTTGCCCAGCTTGCCGCTGGTGGCGCTATCGCCCCAGACAACGCAGACATCCATCATATTGAGGTGATCGTTGGCAAGAAAATGCATGCGGCTATTGCCATCATGGTGCCTGAACGACACCACGAGGCCGTGCAGGTCATACTCGTATTCGGGCTCGACCCGATAGTCCACATTATTATACGTAGCGTAAAAAGCTCCGGCCCGCGTCGCGGTTTGCCGCGGCTCGTCGCGGAGCTCGCTTACAGCATCGATTGTTTCGGGCAGATCGTTACGGTTCCAGAACGAGATCAGCAGGATGACGAAACTGATAACGATGACTGCGCTGTTAACCTTCACGACCGCCCCCAATCATTGCGGAAACCTAGTGCGTCAGGCGTTTAATTTCGGAGAGCAGCTCCTGCATCGGCGCAGGCTTTCTGAAAAAGCGAGTGAAAGCGCCCCGCTCCTCGGCATCCAGACTGGAGGCCGTCAGCGCGACGATGGGCTTCCCGTAACCATGTTGGCGGAGTTGGAGTGCGGCTGCGACACCGCCAATCCCCGGAATGTTGCAGTCCATCAGTACCAGGTCAGGGTCGTATTTCAGCGTCTTTTCAATCGCCTCTGCAGTGTCTGAACTGGTTATCAAACCATACCCTGACCGGTGCAGGTAGTGTTCGACCAGCGCTACCATGTCGGCATCGTCATCGCATATCAGAATACTCAGCGGTTTCTGCGCCATCGTGTCGATCCCGGGAGTAGCAAGCATGTCGGTATCGAGCGTGATCGGGGCAGCGCCTGCCGTTACCGGAATAACGATAACTACACGACATCCCTCGCCCGGTACGGATTCCAGCGCGACTTCGCCGCGCATCAGTTGCACAAGCCGCAGGGAAATCGTCAACCCCAGTCCGGCGCCCGCTTTCTCGCGAGTGCTGCCTCTTTCGAACGCCCGAAACACGCGCTCCTGATCTTCGACGCTGATACCCGGGCCGGTATCGGCGACCGTTATCTGGAGTCTGTCCACTGCGTACGTAGCAGTGATTTTGACGCTGCCCTCAAGTGTGAATTTAACCGCGTTCCCGAGAATGTTAATCAAAACCTGGCGCAGGCGAACCTCGTCCGCATGGATCACTTCTGGCACATCGGGATCGACCATTGTCACAAACGACAGGCCCTTTTCCGCAGCCAGTGGCGCCATCATCGCAGCCAGGTCATCAAAGACATTGCGCAAATCAAAGTCGTGCTCAAATAACTCGAGCTGACCGGCGTCGAGCCTGGCGTCATCGAGCAGCGCCTCGACCAGTGATGTCAAGTGCTGCGCGGAACGTGAAATCGTTTCGATGCATTTTTGCACGTCGTTGGTGCTGGTATCGCCGGCTGCTGCGAGCTCCGCATAATTTACGATGGACGCCAGCGGCGTTCGAAACTCGTGCGACATTGACGCGATAAAGCGGCTCTTCTCGGCGCTGCTGCGTTCCGCGTCGCGACGATGATGCTCGAGCTCGGAGCGCGTCTCGATCAGCTCGCTGATCAGCTCGCGCTGGCGAGCGATAAACTTGCGCTGGCGCACGTGCATCAATCGATGTTCATTTACTGAGTGCTGCTTGGTCTGCTGTGCGGCATGTGCGCGGCGGGCATCCAGCAACACGACGTAACAATTGTCACGATCGGGCAGCAGGTGTGCGTGCACGATCGCCCCGCCAACGGTTTCGATGAATTCAAACCTCTGCGTTTCCGTCAGCGGCAGCCCGACGAGAAACGGGGCTGATTCGCGCATATCGGCACCGGGCTCGACGCCCGTTAAGCCGCACCAGCTGTTATCTCCCCAGCTTTCTACGACGCAATAGTTCTCGTCGAGCAACAGGCAAAACGGGCGAGTCTCTTCCAGAAAATTGCTTTGCAGGTAACTAACAACCGGTGCGGGCAACTCCATTACTTGCCTCGCAGTTCATTCTCGACAATGAGCTGCGCAAGTCGCGCAAATGCATCCTCGACGTCATCGCCGGTTTTGGCACTGGTTTTGAAGGCGCCGTTGAAAGACGCGCTCAACGCCTCGAAACGCTCATCACTAACTTCCCATTCGGCCACCAGGTCGCGCTTGTTGACCAGGAGCACCGAGGGCCTTGCCCCGAACTTTTCGCCAATCTGCGACTGAATGGTCTCCACCGCTTCGATGGTCAGCGCACGAGTGCCGT
>JBATID010000015.1:0-7082 GCA_049667545.1 Woeseiaceae bacterium | reverse complement strand
GTCCACAACCGCAAAGTAAGAGATCAGATGCTTTGGTGGCGTCGCTGGCTTCTCAAGCCGACACAGTTCAGCGCCGGAATCGATCCAAGCCAGCACATCGACCTTTGTTTCTTGCTCCAAAGAGTCCAGCGGCTCAATCAGTTCCACTTCCTCGCGTATTGCTGCTCTCATTCCGTTCGGTTTCTCGATTGGTCGTCGCAATAACTGAGTGACTGCAAAGGGTCATTAGCGGAACTCAATGATACCCCGAAAGCAGCCATTTGAGCGGCTGGTATTGAGGGTATTGCAGACCTCGCCATTCGCCGAAAGCGGCCGTTGGTGAGCGGCAACTTCTGGGAAACAACCAGCGAGCTAGAGTGGCAAGTATTGGCCGAGACACGGCCCACGAGCTTTCAATAGGTTACGGCCAAAAGTGACGGAGTTACGCGGCCGATACCACAGAAAGTGACGGAGTTAACTCAGGAGTGACGGAGTTAAGTCCTGAGGTTCACTTTGTCCACCGTTATTTGTCTTTACTCAACGGTCACTGATTTCGCCAAATTTCTCGGCTGATCGACATCCGTGCCCTTGAGCACGGCGACGTGATAAGCCAACAGCTGCAGCGGCACCGTGTAAACAATCGGTGCAATAAGCCGGTCAGCATGCGGCATCGCGATGACCTTCATTCCCGGCTCGTCTTCAATGCCCGACTCCTTATCTGCAAAAACGTATAGCTGGCCGCCGCGAGCTCGCACGACCTGCATGTTCGATTTGAGCTTGTCTAACAAATCGTTGTTGGGCGCCACAACGACCACGGGCATGTCTTCATCGATGAGCGCCAGCGGCCCGTGTTTCAACTCGCCGGCGGCATAGGCCTCGGCGTGGATGTAGGAAATTTCCTTGAGTTTGAGTGCGCCTTCCATTGCGATCGGCCACATGGGACCGCGACCCAGGAAAAGCGTGTGATGTTTCTCGGCAAAGTCTTCGGCGACCAGTTTGAGATCGTCGCTCATTTTCAGCGCCTCTTCGCACGCCGAGGCAACGCAATAAATATCCTTGACGAACGCTTGCTCGCGCTCCGCAGTGAGGCCGCGATGTCGCGCAAGCATCAGCGTCACGAGCAGCACCGATAAAAGCTGGGTCGTAAACGCCTTGGTGCTAGCAACACCGATCTCTGGCCCGGCCTGCGTCATCATCACGAGATCGGACTCGCGCACCATAGAACTGTGCGCACTATTGCAGATCGTCAACGAGCCGATATAACCGGATTGCTTGGCGATTCTCAGGGCCTCAAGTGTGTCCGCCGTTTCGCCGGACTGCGACAGCGGGACGAACAACGTGTTGTTGGGGATGACCGCCTGTCGATACCGATACTCGCTTGCAATCTCAACCTGGCAAGGAACGCCGGCGATGGATTCAATCCAGTACTTCGCCACGCAGCCGGCGTGGTAGCTGGTGCCGCAGGCGATGATGTGGAGATGCTCGGCCTGGTCGAGCAGCTCGGCGGCGCGCGGCCCCAACGACTGTGGCAACACCTGGTGATTGCTCACCCTGCCGTATAACGTGTCGGCAAGCGCTGCCGGCTGTTCGAAGATCTCTTTGAGCATGAAGTGCCGATAGGGGCCCTTCTCCGCAGCCTCGGTGTCCCACTGCGTTTCATGCACTTCGCGTGTTACCGAATTGCCGTCCGTATCGAAGATGCGTACTTGTTCACGCGAAATTTCGGCGAGATCGCCCTGCTCGAGATAAATAAAGCGTTGCGTAACCGGCAACAACGCCGGCACACCGCTGGCTACGAAATTCTCGCCGAGACCCAGGCCCACGACGAGCGGGCTCGCCACGCGGCTGACCACGATGCGATCCGGATCTTCGGCGTCGATAACGAGCAAAGCGTACGCACCCCTGAAACGCTTCACCGCCTTGCCGACCGCGCTGAGCAGGTCATCACCCTGCTGCAAATAGTCATACACGAGATGGGCCGCTACCTCGGTATCCGTCTCCGAGTGAAATTCGTAGCCCTTGGCAACGAGCTCGTCCTTGATCTCCTGGAAGTTCTCGATGATGCCGTTATGGATGACGGCAACGCGCCCACCCGAGAGGTGAGGGTGTGCATTTTTCTCTGTAACGCCGCCATGCGTTGCCCAGCGTGTGTGTGCAACACCGATCTGGCCGCGCAGTGGCGAGCCCGATAATTTTTCCTCGAGCTCGGCAACTTTACCGGTTGTCCGGCACAAGCCGATCTTTCCGGCGCTATTAATGACGGCCACGCCCGCGGAATCATAGCCACGGTATTCAAGCCGCCTGAGTCCTTCAACCAGGACCGGAACGATATTTCTTTCGGCGACTGCGCCAACAATTCCACACATTGATTAACTTCCTTTCTTTACCGGTTTTTTCCAACCCGGAACTGTCAGTTGTTTCGCGCGCTCAAGCGTCAGCTTGTCGTCCGGCGTTGACTTGGTGATCGTTGAACCAGCGCCGATCGTCGCGCCTTTGCCGATCGTTACCGGCGCGACCAGCTCGACACCTGAACCGATGAACGCGCCATCACCGATCACGGTCTTGTGCTTGTTAACGCCATCGTAATTACACGTGATCGTGCCGGCACCGACGTTGACGCCCGTCCCAATCTCGGTGTCGCCAATATAAGTCAGGTGATTGACCTTGCTGCCATCGGCGACCGTGCTCTTCTTGATTTCAACAAAGTTGCCGACCTTGACGTTGTTGGCAAGCACGACCCCGGGCCGCAAACGTGCGAACGGTCCTATCTCGCAATTCCTGCCGGTAACGGATTCTTCAATGTGGCAATTGGAATGCAGAACAGTGCCCGCGCCCAGCTCGCAGTTGCGCACCAGGTTGTTCGACTCAATCGTTGTACCGTCACCCAGCACGACGTCACCTTCGAATACCGCGTTAACGTCGATGAATACATCGCTGCCGCATTTTAATGTGCCGCGAATATCAACCCTTGCCGGATCGGCAAAGCCAACGCCCGCAGCCATCAGCGTATCGACGAGCCGCGCCTGATACGCGCGTTCGGCCTCGGCCAGCTGTTTCTTGTCGTTGATTCCCATAACCTCCACCGCGCTGTCCGCCTTGATGCCGTGTACCGCGACCTTGTCGTTGACCGCCATGGCAATCACGTCAGTCAGGTAGTACTCGCCCTGCGCATTGTCGTTTCTCAGGCTATCGAGCCAGCCTTTCAGTTTGCGAGCCGGACACACCATCACGCCCGTGTTGATCTCGGATATCGCCTTGATATCCGCGTCCGCATCTTTCTCCTCGACGATGCAGCTGACGCCATGACTGTCGCGAACGATGCGGCCATAGCCACTCGGGTCTTCCATGTCGACGCTGAGCACCGCTACATCCTCGGCCGGCGTGTCTTCCAGCAACCGACTCAGCGTCGATGACTTCAGTAACGGCACGTCGCCGAACAGCACCAGCACGCGATTCTCGTCCGGTGTGCCTGGCATCGCCTGCTGCATCGCATGGCCGGTGCCGAGCTGCTCGGCCTGCAGCACCCAGCGCAGCGACTGGCCCTGAAACGCCTTGCGCACCGCCTCGCCGCCGTGGCCATAAACAACACAAATATCAGTAGCTTGCAGCACCTGCGCGCCGTCCAGCACGTGTCCGAGCAGGGGCTTGCCGGCGACCGTATGCAGTACTTTTGGCAGCGCTGAGCACATGCGCGTGCCCTGACCGGCTGCGAGAATAATAATGCTCAGGCCCAAGCGATTATCTCCAGAATGTCTAACCTGCGCATGATACATGATCGGCCGGTTTGCGAACTTGCTTCAGTTCTCGTTAATAATGGTGACGTATGCTTGGACCCATGCGGAAAATTTTCTTGTCATTGACGCTGCTGGTTGCCGCACTGCTGGCCGCCTGCAACAGCGAAATCTACGCGCGCAATGGCGTCACGGACGGTGATTCTTTTTACCTCGCCCCGCGTGCCTACCAGGACGACGACCCGGTGCTGCAAAGCTGGGTAGCCTACAGCCTGATGAGAAGCGCGTGCCAGCTGGACGCAGGAGGCCCGATACCCTCGCGCGCCAGCAACTATGGCTGCGAGTTCACGGCGCGACGGCATCTGGTCGAGGCCTGGGACGAGCAGCGCCAGGAACATGGCGATATCAGTGATCCGTACCTCGACGATCTCATTGCCGTGCGCGAGGCCGGCTTTCTCGATGAATACACGGTGCGATACTTCGGCCGCCCGCACTGGCAGGTGCCGGTCGAGGTCCAGGTTGACGAATTCCACCGCTGGCAGCGCCAGCATATGCGTGGCCACAAGCCCGAAACGCGCCTCATCGGCTCGTGGGGCTACCGCCAGCGATAACCAATCTGCAAGGCATAAATCGGGCCCGCCAGATCGCCCGCGTTAGTACCCAATACTGGTGCGAAGAAAATATCTTCATCGCGAACAGTACCGAAATCCACGAAGTGCACGCGCAGACCCAGTGACAAGCCACTGTCCTTGCCAGGCTTCCCGGCGCCAACGTCCCACGTCACACCCAGCAGCGCTCCCAAAGCTTTCTTCTCCCAACTTTTAAATTCAAGGTAAGCGTAGTAGTCGCTTTCCAGCTGCGTGATGTCGAGCATGTGAATCCCGAGTCCGGCATCGAGAGACAGCGTTTTCGATTTTCCCGGCATCCACTTTGCTGTCACTGCAATGTACCCGTCGCGGGCGAGCAGCTCGTCCAGGTACACGGGCACATTGCTTTCGACTGCCTGGATTGCGCCCTCGATACCAAGCATTATCTTGCCGCCGCCATATCGCTGTACCGGATAGTGAATAGCCCCACCAATGCCCAGCCCGTAGTCATCGAATGCGCCGCCGGCGACAGGTTCAAGATCGCTTAGCCCGGGCCAGCTCGGCACCGCCAGCCACAGCTCCGTGCGAGCACGGTTTTGAGCGAAATCAGCCCGCGGCTCCTGGGCACTGGCATGAGAATTGGCGATCATCGTCGCTGCAACCAGCATGGATGCCAGTAACGCAGGTAGCGCTCGGTAACTGCGTGTTGCGCACATCGTGTTTCCTCCTCGGGGCGCGATTGCCCCACAGCTATCATCGCCGCCGTGTTGTGCAAACGACTGACGGTTTGCTGAGATTTCCGTGATGCTTTTCTGATGCACAGCGGGCTACCCAGAAAACAACTTGCGATCGCTCGCGCGCAAACGGTGCTAGGCTCCAAATTTCCAGCGGACAGGGCGCGACCCGACATGAGCACAGAGGCGATCATATTCATTGGCGTCGGCATCTACATGGTTCTCATGCTGTTGGTCGGCATCTATGCGTCTCGCCGCACACACTCGGTAACCGAGTTCGCCGTCGCCGGCCGCAGCCTGCCGTTGTGGCTGTGTACGGCAACGATCATTGCGACCTGGTTCGGCGGCGGTACGATGATGGGCGGCTCGGGCGCTGCCTTCGACGAAGGGCTGCTGGGCGTTATCGCGGATCCGTTTGGTGCTGCGCTGTGCCTGTTGCTCGTCGGCCTCTTCTTTGCGCGCCTGGTGCGGCGCCTGCAGTTCTTTACGTTCGTTGAGTTCATCGACAGGCGCTTCGGTCCTGGCTGCGCCGTGATCGCATCATTGGCGTCATTGTTTTCAAGCATCCTCTGGACCGCCGGCATGCTGGTTGCGTTCGGCCTGATTTTCGAACTCCTGACCGGCACGCCGCTGGCGGTGGGCATCATCGGCGGTGCGCTGGTCGTCATTATCTACACAACGCTTGGAGGCATGCTGGCCGTTGCGCTGACCGACTTCGTGCAGATGATTATTATTGCAGTGGGTTTGATCGTCCTGCTCACCGTTGTCCTGGTCGACAGTGGCGGCTGGTCGGCGATTGCGCCGCAGCTGCCCGAGAACACCTGGCGCATGCTGCCGCTGCAACACACGCCGGAAAACTGGCTCAATTACGCCCGCGCATGGCTGATATTCGGCCTTGCCGACATCGCCTCGCAGTCATTGCTGCAGCGCGCCATGGCGGCGAAAACAGAGCGTGTCGCGCAGAACTCGTTTTATCTCGCCAGCCTGTGTTACCTGGGCTTTGGCATGATCCCGGTTCTGCTCGGCATCATCGCGAGCGTGACGATGCCGGGCCTGGCGAATTCAGAGTCCGTATTGCCGGCGCTGGCACTCGAACACCTGCACCCTGTGGGCGTCGCGCTTTTCGTTGGCGCGCTACTCGCCGCCATCATGAGTTCGAGCGACAGCACGCTACTGGGCGGGGCGACTATTATCAGCACCAACCTGCTGCCGTTCTTCCGTCGAGATGCGTCCGACGAACTGAAGCTGCTGGTATCCCGGTGGAGCATATTCGTCTGCGGTGCCGGCGCTGTCCTGGTCGCGCTGAATGCGCGATTCGTCTTCGACAATGTGCTGGACGCCAACCTGCTGATGCTGGCGGCAATCATCGTGCCGTTCATTCTCGGTGTGTGGTGGCAGAAAGCGAACCGCGCCGGCGCGTTATCGGCAATGCTGGTTGGTATTGCGGCGTGGTTAATGACCGGTCTTTTCTATCCGGAAATGCCGGGTGACGTCGTCGGCCTTGGCGCCTGCCTGGCTACCATGCTGATCGTGACGCCGCTGACGCAGCGGCTAGATCCGCCACGGCCGCTGACCGACCACGACGGTCGAGCGGTCATGCTGCGAGATCGATTGGGTACGCTTGGGCCGGGCCGCGTAAACGGTTAGCGTTTTCCCTTGAGCTTCTGCGCGGCACGGTAGCGTGCCCGCGCCTCTTCGACTTCGGCCTGCGCGCGCGCCACGTCGGTTTCCTTTGAGGCGCCTCTGAGGTGCTCTTCCGCCTGTTGCTGGGCCGCCAGTGCAGCGGCTTCGTCGAGCTGATTCCCGCGCAGCGCCGTGTCCGCCAGAATGGTCACCTGGGTGGGCTGCACCTCGAGCATGCCGCCCGTGATGTAGAAGCTCTCCTCGTTACCCTCGGCGTCCTGCACGCGAACTTCGCCCGGCTTCAGGGCCGTCAGCATCGGTGCATGCCGCGGCGCGATGCCGACCTCGCCCATTCTTGCGGGCGCGAAGACCATGCTGGCCTCGCCGGAATAGATTTCACCTTCCGCAGATACGATGTCGACGTTGAT
>JBATID010000014.1:0-1603 GCA_049667545.1 Woeseiaceae bacterium | reverse complement strand
GGCCACCGGCCTGCGCACGATCATATCGGTGCACTCGACCGCGCTCGGCCCGGCCGCGGGCGGCTGTCGTCGCTGGACATACACCAACGATGGCGATGCGTTGACCGACGCACTCCGGCTGTCTCGTGGCATGACCTACAAGAATGCCGTAGCCGGCCTGAAATTTGGCGGTGGCAAAGCCGTCATCCTGGCCAGCGATCACGCGCCGAAATCCGGCGAACTGTTCGCTGCGTTCGGCCGTGCCGTCGACTCTCTCGGCGGCCGTTACATCACTGCCGAGGACGTGGGCTGTACCGTCGATGACATGCGTTACGTTCGGGAACAGACCGAGTTTGTTTCCGGGTTGCCGCATGCCGAAGGTGTTGCCGGCGGTGACCCGTCACCGTGGACCGCCTTGGGCTGTTTGCAGGGAATCAAGGCCGCTGCCAGCGCGAAGCTCGGGACAGACTCGCTCAAGGGCCTGCGCGTTGCGGTGCAGGGTGTCGGTCATGTCGGCGCCGGTTTGTGCCGCCTGCTGCATGAGGCCGGGGCCGAACTCCTGGTTTCCGATGTCAGTCGCGAAAACCTGCGAGCCATCAGTGCAGAGCTGCCGGTCACGATAGTACCCCCGAAAGACCTGCTGTTTTCTGATGTGGACATACTCTCGCCCTGCGCGCTCGGCAATATCCTGACGTCAACGACCATTCCGCTGATACGTGCAAAAATTATCGCCGGCGCCGCCAATAACCAGCTCGCCACGACCGCGGACGGCGCACTGTTGGCGAAGCGCGGGATCCTGTACGCCCCGGATTACGTGATCAATGCCGGCGGTATCATCAGCGTTGCCGGCGAGTACTACCACACCAGCTCCGAGGACCAGGTTCGCGACGACGTGGGTCGCATCAAAGATCGCCTGAAACTGATCTTCGACGAAGCCAGCGAAACAGGCCGGCCAACCAATGAAATCGCTGACGAGCTGGCTCGTAGCCTCGTGGCGGCCGCCCGATAAGGACTAATCATGATTCAAAAGTCGAGACTGCAGATCCCACGCCCCACGGCCCGGCCGGGCGAAAAGCCCGACTTCAGTTACCTGGACCTGTCGCCGGCGGGCAGCGTTGACAAACCGCCGATCGGTTCGCGCACCCGCGATATCGAGTACCTGAGCAGCGGGCTTGTACGCGTGCTCGACGACGACCATTCGGCAAAGGGACCGTGGAACCCCAACCTCGACGCAACCCAGCTGCAGATTGCGCTGCGCTGGATGATGCTGACGCGCGCACTGGATGACCGGATGTGGCAGATTCAGCGCCAGGGACGCATCTCTTTTTATATGCAGTCGCGCGGTGAGGAAGCGGTGTCGATCGCGCAGGGCATGGCACTTCGCCCGGGCGACATGTGTTTCCCGTCGTACCGCAACCAGGGACTGTTCCTGTACCGCGGCGTCAAACTAGTCGACATGATGTGCCAGTGTTTGTCGAACACGCGAGACATGTGCCAGGGTCGGCAGCTGCCGGTCATGTATCACTCGAAAGCGGGCAACGTGTTTTCGATATCCGGCAACCTGGCAACGCAGTTTCCACAGGCTGTTGGCTGGGCGATGGCGTCGGCCATCAAGGGTGAGGAC
>JBATID010000013.1:0-7054 GCA_049667545.1 Woeseiaceae bacterium | reverse complement strand
GCTGGTGACCGTGCTCGCGGACCACGGACACGACTCAGACGATCAGCGACACGCCGCTTTCAAGGCGGGTCTCGCAGCACTGGGGCCCTGGGCTGAGAAGTATGAATTCAACGCCGGCCGGCGCGATTCCGTGGCTGCACTGGATCGCAGCCTCGATGTGCTGCTTGGCCTGCACAACCGCGGCAAGGAATCGCTGGTGCAGGCCATCAGCGCGACCGCAGCGTACGATGGCAGGCTTGGCGTCGCCGAAGCCGAATTGATTCGCGCCGTTTGCGCGACGCTCGACTACCCGTTGCCGCCCATTCTCGTGCATCGCCACGTTGGCTAAGACCTGATCTGCACGTCTTGATTGTCGTATCATAGAACTCCTGAGCGATTACCCTGTCGGATAAACTTATGACTTACAGCCGCTATTTGACGATCGCGACCTTGCTGGCGCTGATCTTCACCTCCACCGCAGCAGCTGCAACGCGCGAAGAAGAACGCGTTGCCGATGCCACTGATGTTCTTGACCAACTCCTGCGCATCCCTGAAAAGACCATTCCACCGACGCTCCTGGCGCGCGCCTATGCCGTAGCAGTCATCCCGAATGTCAGGAAGGCCGCCTTTGGGCTCGGCGTGCGCCGTGGCAAAGGCATCCTGGTCGTGCGCCAGGGCGATAATTCATGGAGCAACCCCGCTTTCGTTGTGCTGACCGGCGGCAGTATCGGCTGGCAAGTCGGCGCACAGTCAACCGACATTATCCTGGTCTTCAAATCGCGCAAGAGTGTTGATGGCATCTCTAACGGCAAGCTCACCCTGGGCGCCGACGCGTCGGTGGCAGCGGGCCCGGTCGGGCGTCACACCAGCATTGCGACCGATATCGTATTTGAAGCCGAAGTATTCTCTTACTCACGCAGCCGCGGCCTGTTCGCGGGCGTTGCGGTCGAAGGCGCCGGCGTAACGATGGACCGCAAGGCGAATGCGGCTTTTTATGCGTCGGCAGGCATGACGCCGGAAAAGATCTTCGCAAGCTCGCCGAACATCGCGCCGGATGTCGCTAACAAATTTGTACAGCTGCTGGCCACGCAAACGAGCCGCCTGCCGACCAGCCCCGGTATGGAAGCCGCCGCAGCGCCCGCCGAGGAAGCCGAAGCAGAGGTGCGCACATTTGGCATGCCGGATCCAGGTGAGCCGGACAACAACGACATCGAATACGATCCCAATTACTAACACCGCTGGCCCCTGCTAACGTGAACGACCTGATTTCGATGGTGCAGCGGCTCGCGGAGTCGATTGGCCCAAACCTCTACCTGCAGGCCGCGATCATCGCGGCAATATTTATTGTTCTCGGCAAGATCGTTGACTGGATTATTTCCGGCATCGTCGGACGCCTGGTCCGGCGTTCCTCCAACGTTTTCGATGACGAGTTCGTGAAACTACTGCATCGACCGGTGTTTCTGTCCATCGTATTGCTCGGCCTCGCGCTCGCGACACGCCGCCTGCAACTGCCGGCAGGACCAGAGTTCATTACGCTCGGCATACTGAAAACCATCGCGATTTTTATCTGGTACAGCACGTTCGGCCGGCTGATGAATTTGATCGCCCGCGTCCTGCGCCGCGACACGGCTAACAAGCTGACCGAAACCGGCATGCTGACCCTGGTGCACAACGTCATGAAAGTTGTGATGGTCGCATTGGCTATCTATTTCATGTTCCTGGCATGGAATATCGACGTTACGGCATGGCTGGCGTCTGCCGGTATCGTGGGTCTCGCACTCAGCTTTGCGGCCAAGGACACACTCTCAAATCTGTTTGCCGGCGTCTCGATCATCATGGATGCCCCGTACAAGACCGGGGACTTCATTATTCTTGAGACCGGCGAACGCGGCGTGGTCACCGATATCGGGCTGCGCAGCACGCGCATACTGACGCGTGACGATATTCAGATCACCGTACCCAACGGTGTGATTGGCAATGGCAAGATCATCAACGAGGCCGGCGGCCCGACCCAGCAGCATCGGATACGCGCCGCCGTCGGCGTCGCTTACGGCAGCGATGTCGATCACGTCATAGAGACGCTTGAAATGGTCGCGGCAGAGAACGTGGACGTCCTCAAGGACCCGGCGCCGCGCGTGCGTTTCCGTACGTTCGGCGATTCAAGCCTCGACTTCGAGCTGCTGTGCTGGATTGCGATGCCGGTTGATCGCGGCCGCGTCACGCATGAACTCAATTGCGCCGTCTACAAGGCACTAAAAGCGAACAAGATCGAGATTCCATTTCCGCAGCGCGACCTGCACGTGCGTTCCATGCCGACGGTGCCCGGCTAGTTACTATCCTTTTCCGCTCGCCGCTGCAGCTCCTCACGAACCGCCTCGAGGTCTGACCCCGACGTCTCCGCGGCCTGTTCAGACTGTTCCGGCTCGTCAGCCTCTGGAATAACGGCGACCGGCAGGTTGCCTGCAGCTTCGTCAGTCGCTTCCGCGGTATCGGGTGGCGGCAGCTCACCGAACTGCGCGAGGTACTCTGCCTCCTTGCGCCTCTCCGCATCCGTAAGTGCGCGCCGGCGGGCTTCAGCTGCGGCTGCCTGAGTGCGCCGCAGCTCATTGCGCTTGCGCTCTGACAGTGCTTCGAGTTCCGCCTGACGGTCAGCTTCGGCCTGTACCTGGATACGCTCGGCCGCAGCACGCGCATTGAGGCACTCGGCGTCGTAGCGACTCTGCGCCCGATCCTGAGCACAACGCACCATCGCCGCCTCGAGTAACATCGGGTTGTCGATGAATTCGGTGGTCGAACGCGGCGGCGGCTGCCTGTTACAGCCGGCGATTAACGCCGTGCCAATCACCAAAAGTGCAAAATGCCGAATCATCATGTTCCAGAGGTGCCCCTAGTCAGCGGGCGTCGGGGAAACCGACGCGGTGTGCGTTGCATAATATCAAATTTGTCGTCGTACAGGGTTCGTCCAGGTTCGCATTTTTGAGTAGCGGCCGGGGCTTTCGCGCTATAGTGACGCCGTGCTGATTGTCAGGATGGAGTTCTTTGTCAGGATCTAGCCAGTTCCGGCTGCTCGGACAGCGTCGCTTCGCGCCGTTCTTTGCCACGCAATTCCTGGGCGCACTCAACGATAATATCTTTCGTAACGGTCTCGTCATCCTGATTACGTTCCAGGGCGTCCTGGTTGCAGGGATGAATCATACGCAGCTTGCGAACGTGGCCGCCGGCTTGTTTATCCTCCCCTTCTTCCTGTTCTCGGCAACCGCCGGTCAGTTCGCCGACAAGTATGAAAAGTCGATGCTGATTCGGCGGATCAAGATTCTTGAGATTGCGCTGATGTTGCTCGCCGCATTCGCGCTCATATCGGAGAGTTACTCACTCATATTGCTGGTGCTGTTTCTCATGGGCTGCCAGTCAACGATGTTTGGGCAGGTCAAGTATGCCTATCTCCCGCAACAACTCGATGACAGTGAACTGGTCGGCGGCAATGCGCTGGTGGAATCGGGCACCTACATCGCCATCATCCTGGGCCTGATTGCTGGCGGCATTGCCGTTGGCGTGGGTCTCGAAGCCGCGCTCGGCGTCAGCAAACAGACCATCCTGGGCAGCTGCCTGATCATGGTGGCCATAGTTGGCTACATCAGCAGCCGCCAGGTCCCTGTCACAGCGGCGGTCGACCCGGAGCTTAAAATCAACTGGAACGCGTGGAAGGAAACCTGGCGTATCGTTCGTTATGCCCGCGAGGAGCGTAGCGTCTTCCTGTCGATACTGGGTATTTCATGGTTCTGGTTTTTCGGCTCCGCCATGACGATCCAGATACCCGGTTACACGCTCGAAATCCTCAATGGCAACGAGGCTATCACTACCGCGCTGCTGGCAGCTTTCGCGGTAGGTGTAGGCGCAGGTGCACTACTGTGCGAGCGCATGTCGGGCCATCGAATCGAACTGGGCCTCGTGCCATTTGGCTCCATAGGCCTGACTGTTTTCGCCGTCGACCTGTATTTCGCGCAGCCCGAAGTAAGCGCAATCCCGGTCGCAACCATCGCGGAGTTCCTGGCACGAGACGGCAGCTGGCGCGTGCTGATGGACCTCACCCTGCTCGGCGCATTCGGTGGTTTCTACAGCGTGCCGTTATATGCGTTGATTCAAAAGCGCTCGGAACGGCAGCACCTGTCGCGCATCATCGCCGCGAATAACATTATCAATTCCATCCTGATGGTCGGGGCAGCCATTCTCTCCATCGTTGTTTTGAACGCAGGCCTTTCCATCCCGCAGTTGTTCGTGATCATTGCCGTATTAAACGCGCTGGTCGCCGTTTACATCTATTCATTACTGCCCGAGTTCCTGATGCGCTTCCTCGCCTGGCTGGTCATCAATGTCGTCTATCGCATTCGCACGACCGGGCTCGAGAACATTCCGCTCAAGGGACCGGTCGTGGTCGTCTGCAATCATGTCAGCTACATGGACCCGGTCATCCTTGGTGGTTCCGTACGTCGCCCGATGCGTTTCGTCATGTGGTACAGGATTTTTCAAATGCCGTTCCTGAAGTTGATATTCAAGCACGCGAAAGCGATTCCGATCGCATCGGCCCGCGAGGACCAGAAGCTGATGGAAGCAGCATTCGAGAAGGTCGACGCCGAGCTCGCGGCCGGCAACGTTGTCTGTATTTTCCCGGAAGGCGGTATTACCCGTGATGGCGAAATCCAGCGGTTTCGGCCCGGCATCGAGAAAGTCATCCAGCAGCGCGCGGTTCCGGTGGTTCCCGCAGCGCTTGGCAGGCTGTGGGGAAGCTGGTTTAGCCGTCGACAAAATGGCGGCATCAGAACATTCCCCGGACGCCTGTTCGCGCGGGTGACGGTGACTTTCGGCAAGGCCATTCCACCCGGCGAGGTGACGGCCGAGAAACTCGAACTGCTGGTCAGAACCCTGCGGGGCGACGAGCGCTAGAACCTGAGGTCCGCATCATTGCGGCAAAAGTGCCGCAATGCCCTGCAATCGGAGCCGCCATTCAGCCAGCAGCTCATCCCTGTTGCCAAATAACATCGGACCCGGTGCACCATCGAATCCCAACTCGACCAGTTCGATGAAACCGGCACTCGCGGTCGCCAGGTACGTGCCGTTCGCGGTGGCCTGCATGTGCGCGCCGTTAAGCGCTTTAGGAACGAATGCACTGTCCAGTGCACCGAGACCGGCAACCGATACGCTCGCCCGATGCACCCACCTCGAAGTACGAAACAGGACCCGACTGCCATCGAATGCAACGTCCTGCACATCGCCGGGCAATGCCAGCGTACCGCTGGTGATTCGACCCTCGCCCAGCACGAACTGGCTGGCCAGGTTGTTCTCGTCAACGAGCACCAGGTATTCACCACGTGGCGATGCCTCGAGCCAACGGATGCCTGCAGACCCTTGCCAGAGTTGGCGCAGTTTCCAATCCCCGTCCGCACCTGTTTCGAGCAAGCGCAGTGTGCCATTCGCATCCCCGAGATACAGCTCGCCGTCGCCTGCGAACGCGATAGCGTCATGCGGCTCTGCAAGTTTAAACCTGGCAATTACCGCGCCGTCAGCAACGCTTAGCAGGCGCACATGGTCGCCATTCAATACACCCAGTTTCGACGCGTCAGGTGAAAACACGATGCGTACAACCGGCGGCCCATCGATCTGAGCGGTGTACGGCAGCGGCTGGCCAGAGTCTGTGGCCCACACCCGCAGCGAGTTGTCGGCAGCAACACTGGTGAGCAACTCACCGTTGTCGCTGGCGGCCAGCTGGCGCACCTGTGCCAGGTGACCGACGAAACTGACATCGCCACTGAGTGCTCGTATGTCTTCGGCCGTAGTCCCGGCTGCAACGATATGCACGTGACCGGCCTCGTCACCGATCGCCATTCTCTTTGCGCCTGGCAAGATAACAACCGGGTTGCCAGCGGATAAATTCCATAACGGATCTTGCTCGACGGCGTTGATATCGCTCGCAGTTGGTGGCGATGAGGCTTTCCAAAAACGCAGAAGACCGTCGCTGTTACCGGTCAGCAGCACCTGTTCATCCAGGCTGTAGGCGAGCAGTCCACTCACAAGCGGATCATCCTGTAATCCCAGTTGCGGCCCGACCCGACGACCGTCGCTGCTTGCGTACATCTGAAATCCGGTATTCGGCTCACCGACCAGCACGCTGCTGCCCGAGGGCGAGAAAACCAGCTGCCAATCGCCGGCAGCGAACTCCTCATGCAATGGCCGCATCGGCGCGCCGATTTGCCATAGAGCTATGCCGCTGTCGCCATACACAACACCCAGCGTGTCACCACCGGCGGCAAGCCGGATAGCACTTGGCTGCGCGGGCAGGTCAACCTGACCCCGCAATTCGCCAGTCTCAAAATCCCATATTCGAATCGCCCGATCGTAATCGGCAGCCGCAACGCGTTTCCCTGTCGGATCTATAGCGACGAGCGACGGTACGCCGGCAACGATTACTTCAGCCTGCATCTCACGCGATTCCAGCGACCACATCTCCAGCCGTGTTTCATCGTCGCTGCGCAGCTCAACAAACAGTTTCTTGCCGTCGGCCGTTAGCTTGACGCCGTCGCTGGGCGCCCGGATGGGAATCGATGCTATGCGATCGCCCGACGCGGTATCCCACACGTTGACCAAATCCTGAGTCGCGGTAACGAGGCGCCGCGCTCCGGGATCGAGCCCGATCAGGTCTTCGCTTTCATTGACAGCAATAGCGCGCACCGGCTCGGCAAACGCCAGGTCCCAGATACGCGCACTATCGCTTTGCGTCGCTCGTGCGACAGCGTATCGGCCGCTCGCATCAAACCAGATGTTGTCCGTTTCCCGTTCCACCGGCTCCGGAATGTTCAGACCGCGTTGAAATTCCTCGACGATTCCCTGCGAATTGAGCTTCAGATTCCAGCCGACCAGCTGCCCGGCGACGCCGGGATTTTCATCACGGACGCTGATGGTCCACGTCCCCTCCAGCGGCTCACCAACCAGTTCAGTCAGCTGCTCAGCGGCAATGCGAATGTCCTCGTCACTCGAAGCCCTTTCCAGGCCGGTTTCCACTTCGACCGCACGGCCGGACGGC
>JBATID010000012.1:0-2832 GCA_049667545.1 Woeseiaceae bacterium | reverse complement strand
GCTCTCGGCAACGCAGGTGGCGGCGGGCAGTGCCGGCGCCAATCGCTGCAGGCGCTCACTGTCGACCTCGAGCGTGCGCAGGTTGCGGGTATTCACGCCGATCAGCAGCTGATCGGCAGCGCTGCGCTCCGCATCACCGTCGTTGTCGAGCAGGCGCGCGGCACGCCCAAGATCATCGTTGTCGAAACACTCGAGCAACACGAAGAGGCCGTGCTCCCAGGCACGATCGAGCATGTCGCGCAGGCGCCCATCGGTCAGCATCGCCGCAATTAGCAGGACGCCGCTGGCCCCGGCCGTGCGGGCCTCGGAAACCTGCACCGGGTCCACGAGAAAATCCTTGCGCATCACCGGCGTTTGCGGTGCCGCCGCAACCACCGCCTCCAGGTGCGCGAGCGCGCCATCGAAGCGACTCGGCTCGGTCAGCACGGATATCGCCGCTGCGCCGCCCGCCACGTAATGGCGCGCCTGCGTCAGGCGATCATTACCCGTGGTGCGCAGGTCGCCCTCGGCCGGCGAGCGCTCCTTGATCTCCGCGATAACACCGAAGCCCTGCCATGCCAGTGGCAACAGCGGCTTGTCGAAGTCCGCGGATGAGAATTTCCTCGGCAGGAGCGCCGCACGCTCGGTACTCGCCGCTGCCATCGTTTGTAGAAAATCGCTCATGCGCCGGCGAAATGCTCTTTCAGATTTTGCAATAAAGCCGCGGCGCGACCGTCATCGATGGCGGCAGCAGCCCGGGCGACGCCGTCACGCGGATCACTCGCGACGCCCTGCACTTCCAGGACCAGGGACGTACCCATCAGCAGCGCGTCGCGATGCGCACCCTTGTCGTCCCCGGTAAAGACGCGGCACAGTTCGCGGGCGTTGTGTTCTGCGTCACCGCCTTTAAGGTCTTCCGGCGCACAGCGCTTAAGGCCGTAATCCTCGGGCGATCGGTGCTGCTCGTCGACGGCGCCGGGGCGCACGTCATAGAGCCAGAAATCGCCGGCTGGCGTCGCCTCATCCCAGCCCGGTTCGCCGTGCACAACGAAAGCGCGCTCAATCGGCATGCCCGCAAGCGTGTCTGCCATCAGCCGGGCAGCCGGGCGGCTGTACGCGCCGATCAGCTGATACGGCGGTGCGGCCGGATTCGTCAGCGGGCCCAACACGTTGAACACGGTGCGTACCGACAGCGCGCCACGAATGGGCACGACCGCTTTCATGGCCGGGTGATAGGCCGGTGCAAACAGGAACGTAAAGCTGGTTGCCTCGAGACAGTCGATGGCCGCCTGTTCGTGGAGCGGCAGCGGCATGCCAAGGCACTCGAGCATGTCGGCACTGCCGGAGCGGCTCGAGACCGATCGATTGCCGTGCTTGACGACGCGCGCGCCGCAGGCGGCCGCCAGCAGGCCGGTGCCCGTCGACAGGTTGAGGCTGCCGGAACCATCGCCACCCGTACCCACGGTGTCGACCGTTGGCGCACCCTCCGGAATTTTCGGGTGCACGGCAAGCTCACGCATCGCGGTCGCAAAGCCGCGAATTTCATCGGCAGTTTCGCCTTTGGCACGCAGCCCCGCCAGCAAAGCGCCGGCCAGTGCCGCGGGCAGCTCACCTTCCGCGAGCTTGTGCATCAGGTTGTAAGCCTCGACTTCGCTGAGCGCATTGCCGTCCAGCAGGCTATCGAGAAGCTGGCTGTACTCCTTGCTCATGAAACCCCCATGCGCATGAAGTTAACCATCAGATCATCGCCGTCCGGGGTGAGCACGCTTTCCGGGTGAAACTGCACGCCCTCGATTGGCAGCGTCTTGTGCCGAACACCCATGATCTCACCGCGCTTCGTTTGTGCGGTGACCTCGAGCGTGTCGGGCAGCGTCTCGTGTTCCGCGCAGAGCGAATGATAACGCCCGACCTCGAACGGCTGTGGCAGTCCTTCGAAAACGGTGCGACCGTCATGGCTAACTGACGAGGTCTTGCCGTGCATGAGTCGTGCGGCGCGCACGATCTCGCCACCTTGCTGCTGGACAATGCTCTGATGCCCCAGGCACACGCCGAGAATCGGCACGCGACCGGCAAACGCCTCGATCATCGCCAGCGACACACCGGCATCTTCGGGGCGGCCCGGACCCGGCGAGATCACGAGGTGCGTAGGTGCGAGCGCAAGGCCGTCGGCCACGCTGATGGCATCGTTGCGATACACCCTGACGTCCGCACCGTGCGCGGCGAACGCCTGCACGAGGTTATAGGTGAATGAATCGTAGTTATCGATGAGCAACATACGCACATGAGCAAAGTTCGCCTCGCGCATCACAGACCCTCTCCCGCCATTTCCAGGGCACGCCTCAGTATGGCGCTCTTTGCCAGCACTTCCTGGTACTCCATCGCCGGAACCGAGTCGGCAACGATACCGGCACCAGCCTGAAAACTGTACTCATCGCCGGCAAAGACCAGCGTACGAATGGTGATGGCCTGGTCCATGTCCCCGCTGAGACCGAAGTAGCCGGCGGTGCCCGCATACAGTCCGCGCCCGGCCTGCTCCATCTCTTCAATGATCTGCATCGCGCGCACTTTGGGCGCTCCTACCAGCGTGCCCGCAGGGAAGCTCGCAGCGAACAGGTCGAACTGGTCAAAACCCTCGGCCAGCTCCCCCTGTACGCCACTGACAATATGCATGACGTGGCTGTAGCGTTCGATCGCACGGTATGGATCGACGTGCACCGAGCCCGCGCTTGCGACGCGACCGAGGTCATTACGCGCCAGGTCGACCAGCATGACATGCTCTGCCGCTTCTTTCGGGTCGGCCAGCAACCGGGCCTCATTGGCCAGGTCTGCGTCACGCGTTGCGCCGCGCGGCAA
>JBATID010000011.1:0-3235 GCA_049667545.1 Woeseiaceae bacterium | reverse complement strand
TCATATCCCTGTCTGAGCCGCGCGCAGTGATCAGTAACGACCAGAGAGTAGCCTTCCGCACGCGCTTAATCCAGAATGTTTGGCATTGCTCTAAAACGACGTGGTACTGCCAATGCGACCGATAATTACTGCGCTGATATTTGTTTTGGCCGGCCTGCCCTGGGCTGCCGGTGTCGCGCTGGCTGCCGGAGATGTTACGGAAGCTCGCGTGCGCGACGAAGCCGCAAGCGGCGAAAACTGGTTTCTGAAAGGCGGCAACGTTGGCGGCCAGCATTTCAGCCCATTGCAGCAGGTCAACGACAAGAACATCGCTGACCTCGGCCTCGCCTGGGCAACCACGTTGCCGGTTCCCGACGGTATTTCCGCCACGCCAATCGTCGTTGACGGCGTTGTTTACCTGTCCGGCGCTTACTCGCTGGTGTTCGCGCTGGATGCCGCCAGCGGCGACATACTTTGGCAGTACGACCCGGATGTGCGCTCACGCCTGGCAGAGGATCCGGGCATGTCCTGGACCGCGAGAGTTAACCGTGGCGTTGCTGTCTGGCAGGGCAAAGTGTTTGTGACGACGGCTGACTGCCGACTCATAGCCCTGGATGCTGCAAGCGGTAAGGCAGTGTGGCAGCAGCAGACCTGCGATCGCGATCTGGGGTACGCCATCACCGACTCGCCCTACGTTGGTGGCGACCTGGTGTTCGTGGGAAACGCCGGCTCGGAGTCATATGAAAAGAACCGTGGCTACGTTTCCGCGTACGAGGCGAATAGCGGCGAGCTGCGCTGGCGCTTCTTCACGGTTCCCAGCGACAAAGCGGAGGAAAACAAATCGCCGGCGATGAAAATGGCGGCAGCCACCTGGTCCGGGGATGCGCTTGAGAAATTCGGTGGCGGCGGCTCGGCCTGGAACGAGATGACTTACGACCCCGCATCGGGCCTGCTTTTTTTCGGCACCGGCGGCGCATTGCCGTATCCCCACCACATTCGCAGTCCTGACGGCGGCGACAACCTGTTCCTGTCATCCGTGATCGCCGTCGATGCGAAAACCGGTGAGTACGTCTGGCATTACCAGACCGTGCCGGCGGACAGCTGGGAATACAACGCCACGATGAACATAGTACTGGCCGACCTCGAAATCGGCGGCAAGCCGCGCAAGACGCTGCTCATCGCGCCAAAAAATGGTTTCCATTACGTGCTGGACAGGCTGACCGGTGAATTCATCGCCGCAGAAAAATTCGCCAGGGTTAACTGGGCAACACACATCAACAAGGAAACGGGCCGGCCGGTTTACAGCCCGGGCGCGCAATACTGGAAGACGCCGGATCAGGCTGTCGCCATCTGGCCGAACATGTGGGGCGCGCACAGCTGGAACGCGATGGCGTATCACCCGGGACACAAGCTCGTTTACATCCCGGTGATCGACGTGCCGACCATCGTGACGGATTACGCCGATGGTGATTTCGACGACACCCTGGAAATTACGCGAAAGGTCGATGGTGAGTCCTTCGATCCCGGCAAACTCGTTGCCTGGGATCCCGTTCGCAATCGCGCGCGCTGGAGCATTGGTCACGAGCTGCCATTCAATGGCGGCGTTCTGGCAACCGCCGGCAACCTGGTTTTTCAGGGCGACGCGTTTGGTCGATTCAGCGCGTTCAGGGCTGACAGCGGGCATCGGCTATGGTCCGTCGTCACGGGCTCCAATATCACCGCATCGCCCGTTAGTTACGCGGTTGCGGGCACCCAGTATGTTCTCGTCCCGGTGGGCGCAGGTGGCGGTGTGCAGTTCGTGTATCCCGAAATGCATGCCGGCGACACGGTGCGAGGACCGACACGTCTGATGGCATTTGCCGTAGACGCTGACAGACCGTTGCCCGACGTCACGACAGTGGCAAGAGCTCAACCGCCGCAGCCCGAGCTAACCGCCACCGCGGCACAACTCGAGAAGGGCCGCAAAATCTTCAGCTACGAATGCAAGGGCTGCCACGGCAAACAGGCCGTCGCGCGCTTCGGCGGATCGGTACCAGACCTGCGCTACGCGTCGTCAGAGACGCATGAGCAATGGCACGGCATCGTTATTGGTGGCGCCAGGCAGGCGGCCGGAATGCCGCGGTACGCAATGAGCCTCGAAGATTCGGAAGCTGTGCGCAGTTACGTGCTGTCCCGCTCCGTGGCACTGCGTGAATCCAGGTAGTCGATGGCCGCTTCGAAATAACTGTTACCGGGCAGCTCCTGGCGCATGTTCGGCACGATAATGAGGTTGGTATTCTGTAGTCCGGCTTTTTTGTAAGACTCCGCAGTACGCGCCACCTTGGTGCGCGCAACGTCATTCGCACCCGCCAGAAATACAAAACGATTTTGCCGTAGCCGGTCCAGTTTGGGTGGCGTCTTATCACCCCAGAATACGGCACCACTCATGAAGAGTCCGCCCTGGAATGTCTCCGGCCTGGTGGTCGAAAGAATGCCGGCCACGTGCGCGCCGCCCATAAACCCACTGATATAAACACGCCTCGGGTCGATCGCGTAGTCGCGCGCCAGTACCGTCGGCGCCAACAGCGCCTTGAACATGCGTTCGTTTATCGGCGATTGATCACCAGCATCCAGCGCGCCAATCCAGATCAGGTTTTTCTCTTCAAAAACCTGGCTCCAGGCCTTATTGCCACCGCCCCAGTCGCCGCGATTCACGAAGACGATAACGCCCGGCGGTTGTGCAGGATCATAGTTATCCGGCACAACGAGCTGCCAGCGCAGTTTCTCATCAGCCGCGAATACCTCGCTGAGCGCACTGGCCCCCTGCTCGCCGAGAAGCTCCAGCGGCGTGCTCGAAACACGGAAGTAACCGGTGCGTGGCGCTTGCTCGTCGGCTGACACCGCTGTGAGTAACATCAGCAAGAGTCCGACCAGAATAAATATTGGCGATTGCTTCATAACGGTCCGGCGGCGACGTGTTCGAGCGTCAGCGTATCAAAGACGGTCTTTCAACGAGAAGTACAGCATGCCCAGCACCATACCCGGGTAACGCAGCAGCGTACCGCCTGGAAAAGTGTGCGTTGGCAGGTCTGCCAGCACGTCAAAATTCGCAGCCGTGCCTGCAATCGCCTCCGCCATAACCTTCCCGGCGAATGTAGCCGTCGAAATGCCGTGCCCGGAGAAACCCGCCGCGGAATAAACGTTGGGCTTCAGGCGTGTCAGGTACGGCAGACGGTTCACCGTCACCGATAACGTGCCGCCCCACGCGTAGTCAATG
>JBATID010000010.1:0-6424 GCA_049667545.1 Woeseiaceae bacterium | reverse complement strand
CGCCACCGTGCTTCTCAGCCATGACCTTGGTCAACGCCGCCGTCAGCGTCGTCTTACCATGGTCCACGTGACCAATCGTGCCTACGTTTACGTGCGGTTTTGTTCTCTCAAATTTCTCTTTAGACATGAGACTTATCCTGCTGATCTAAAAATTGATGGCCAAAAAAATACTACTGTTCAAACTGGAGCCCACACCCGGATTTGAACCGGGGACCTCTTCCTTACCAAGGAAGTGCTCTGCCCCTGAGCTATGTGGGCAAGTCGTAAGTCAAAGCACAACCTTCCTGTTGGAGCGGGTGATGGGAATCGAACCCACATCATCAGCTTGGAAGGCTGAGGTTCTACCGTTGAACTACACCCGCCTTTTCGGGCCAGTCCTCCCCGACCTATATAAGGAGTAACAAACCCTTCAATCTGTTTCGCCACGCGCCGATCACCATCGCGATTGCCGTTTCTCAGGCGTGCAAGAATCCTGACAGCTCAAGTCATAAACCGTCCGGATGTCGTATCGCATGTCTGTATCGCCGCGTTGCTGGTTCCTAGCTGGCTGGAATTCTCCCCCGGCCGAACCACTTTCTGGTGGAGGGGGTAGGATTCGAACCTACGTAGGCATAGCCAGCAGATTTACAGTCTGCCCTCGTTGACCGCTTGAGTACCCCTCCGCGTACGCAAGCCGGGCATTGTCTAATTTGGCCGGCCCAGTGTCAACCGCCAAGCCACTGTTTTTTTGTGGCGCCGGTGGCCGGCCGATTTTCCCTGAAACCCTTGGCGGCAGCGGCCTTGAGCCCGAATCAGCCTGTCCGGGCCCAGTGCCACGGCTCGTAGATGAAACCGAAGGGATTATCACGCGGATAAGTCATCGAAAATCCAAAGTCGGCGGCGTTGTCGGTGAGCCAGCGAAATGCCGCCGATTCTTCGAATTCCTCGGTCAGCGGCCGTGATCCAGGGGTGGCGATATCCACGGCCCGGCCCGTATGGTGTTCGCTGTACCCGGGCGCGGCGCTTACCATCAAAATGTCGCTAAGTTGTTGACCTGCATTGATTTTTTTTCGGAGCAGGCGGGCCTGGTAGTCGATGCTGCGGTAGCCTGAGACGATCAGCAGCTGCACCCCGTCAGCGGCGGCAGCCCTGACCATCGAGGCCCACCGTTCTGCGGTACCCGGCTCCAGCGACTGCATGCGCCCGACCAGGTTCGGGCCTATTTCGACGAGCTCGGTCGCCTCCTCGAAAACAGGCTTGCGAGGGTCGCGCCCATAATCGTCGGGGATGCCGAGTTCCTGATGTAATTCGCGTAGCATAGGCGCGCGATTGTCCCACAAGATCGAAACACGAACTAATGTCCGAAGACTCTATTTACAAGGCCGACCCCGGTGCTGAGCCGTTTCGCTTCAACGATGCGGTGGCCCGGGTCTTTCCCGACATGCTTAAGCGCTCGATACCGGGCTACGCGGCATCGATCGAGGCAATCGGGTCGCTGGCCGCCCGTTACGTGCGGGCCAATACGGTTTGCTACGACCTGGGGTGCTCGCTGGGCGCCGCGACCGTCGCGATGCGCCAGGGCATTCGCGAGCCCGGCTGCCGGATCATCGCTGTCGACGTTGCCCCGGCCATGATCGAGCGCTGCCATGCAGTTGTCGCCGCAGACCAGCAGCGCGACAGCGCCGGCGCGGCGGTCGATGTTGTACGCGGCGATATCCGCGGCATCGACATCGATAACGCGTCGATGGTCGTGCTGAATTACACGCTGCAGTTCCTGCCCATCGATGCGCGCGCAGCACTATTGGAGAAAATCCACGCTGGCATGAACACGGGCGGCTTGCTGCTGTTGTCCGAGAAAGTCGTGGATGAAGACCCGCAGATGGAGCAACTGCTCGTCGACCTGCATCAAGAACACAAGCGCCGCAATAACTACAGTGCCTTGGAGATCAGCCGCAAACGCGCGGCTCTCGAGAATGTTCTGATCCCGGAAACCGTGGCAGCTCATCGCGCGCGGCTGCGTGCGGCCGGGTTCGCGAAATCGGCGGTATGGCTGCGCTACTTCAACTTTGTTTCCATTATCGCGATTCGTTGACCAGGCCACTGACAACTGGCGATTTGATATCGACCGCCGCTCTCGATGCCGCGCTCTCCAGTATCGGTCTCGGGCACTGGATGCCGCAATTAGCGCCGCTGCTCGACAAGCGCATGTCGGTGGCGAATCACGGCGACTTCGACCGCTGGCGCGACATTGTCACGGAATTGCCGGAGCTGGCTGACGATCCAACGGCGCTCAAAGATTCGCTGTTAGGGCTGGCACCCTGGCGGAAGGGACCTTTCAACCTTGGTGGCGTCGAGATCGACAGCGAATGGCGCAGCGATATCAAGTGGGCGCGTATCGCAAACGCCATCAGTCCTCTCGACGGTCGCAGCGTGCTCGATGTCGGCTGTGGCAACGGCTACTACGCGCTGCAGATGCGCAAAGCGGGAGCAGCGCGAGTCATCGGCGTCGACCCAACGCTGCTGTACGTCATGCAGTTCATCGCCGTCAATACTTTCGCGCAAGATTCGGCCGTGTACATACTGCCACTTCGACTGGAGGAAATGCCGTCGGCCGACAATGCGTTCGACACCACTTTTTCCATGGGCGTGCTGTATCACCAGCGTTCACCGATCGATCATTTGAAGCAGTTAAGGACGACGTTGCGCCCGGGTGGACAACTGGTTCTGGAAACAATTTTCGTGCCCGGCGAGGAGTCTTACGCCTGCACTCCAAAGGACCGCTATGCGCGCATGCGCAACGTCTGGCTGTTGCCGACATTAGCCGAGCTGACAACCTGGCTGCGCCGCACCGGGTACCGGGATATCGCGATTGTCGACCAGTCAATAACCACGGCAGACGAGCAGCGCAGCACTGAGTGGATGTCGTTCGAGTCATTGCGTGAGGCGCTGGATCCTGACGATCCGTCGAGAACAGTCGAAGGCTGGCCGGCACCACGACGGGTTGTTGTCACCGCCATCAGTCCGTAACTGTGGGAGCGCCCCTGTGGGAGCGCGCCTACACGTTGACTAAAGTGCGGGGGCTCGGTAATTTCGGTCCAAACAGAAATAACGGAAATGCCTAATGAAGATGACGCCGGCGATCGAGCAGTACGTACTTCACTGGGGTGAAATGGGCACCCGTTGGGGCACCAACCGGACGGTGGCGCAGATTCAGGCGCTGCTGTACCTGTCGCCGCGGCCGCTGCGTGCCGACGAGATCGTCGACCTGCTGTCAGTCGCGCGCTCTAACGTCAGCACCAGTATTCGCGAGCTGCAGAGTTACCAGCTCGTCCGGATGACGCACGTACTGGGTGATCGCCGTGATTACTTCGAATCATTGCATGACGTCTGGGAGCTGTTCCGGGTTATTATCGAACAGCGCAAGCAGCGTGAACTGAATCCGACACTGGCGATGCTGAAAAGCTGCGCGGCCGACGTCGATCTCGAGGAAGAGACGGATGCTCTCACCAAAGAGCGCATCCACAATATGCTCGAGTTTGTCGCATCTACCAGCGCCTGGTATGAGGATATCAGCGATATCCCGACGAGCACGCTGACCAAAATAATGAAGCTCGGCAAGCGCATTACGAAACTCGTCAAATCCTGACGACCGTTATTGCCTGGGCGCTACCTGTTGCGCGACACACGCAGAGACCGTGGTTGTGTCACCACCGGCAGCGCGACGCAGCAGCCAGACCGACTCGGTGGTCGCGATGGACAACGGCCCGCCATTGACTATACCGGGGGGTCGAAAATAGTAGCCGCCTGGCAAGTATTGCGCGGTATGCACCGTTCCCTGCACGCACTCGCTGTGCTGGTAAACGCCTGACACCAGGTAGCCCTCGCGCGCCGCGCTGGATGATTCCCAAGCGGCTGCTGCGCCGGTTTCAATGCGCAGCAGCCAGGTCTTCGCGCCATTGCCCGGATCGTTGCGGAGTTCTTTGACAAAGCGCCCGACGGTGCCGCTGGCTGCCCAGTCGAGCAAATCCGTATCCAGAATTATCGGTGAACGAATCACAGCTTCGGGATCAACATCGTTCACGAAATATAAGATCCTGGCACCCGTTGGGGCGCTCAGATTAAAGCCCAGCGATCCGGACGGCAGGAACGCGTAACCACCGGGACCCAACTCCAGGTCGGCAATCATCAGCCCACCTTGCAACACGAATATCTCGAGCGATCGTCCGGGGGCGCCGCCGCTGGTGCCGCTCCAATCCGCCGGCAGGTCGATGCGCTTGCTGCTGCGCCGCGTCATCGCGTCACCGGCGAGCTGCTTGGCGCGAACTCCCGGAAGACTCGCGACGAAAACGTCGCTGAGTTCGTCGACCTGGATAAAGGCCGGGTACGGCAACTCGGGAGGACCGCCGGCACAACCGCCTGCCGTCATCACCAACAGGATGCAGATGAAGGCTGTTCGCTTCACGTCGTTATCGACTCTGTCTGAAAAAAAGCCGCCCAGAAACTGGGCGGCACAATAAGTTGAAAAAATAGTCGGCTTGGTGCGGTTCACGTTTGAATGATCGTAACGTCAATGTCGCAATTGCATTCAGCAGAATTCGCTCCCGGGTTCGCAATTCGCTTCCTCGTCGGTCATGGCTGTTTGCAGGTGTCAGCCAATCGGGTGGCGTGTTGAGAGGATTCACGCAGTTCCCGCCGTTGAGTCATGCGTCCAGCATGGCGAATGGTCCACCCCGCCGCCCTACATTTCATCTCCGTGCGTACCGGTTTGGTACGTCCGGGATGCTACTACATCTTGTATTGGAAGGCGAATAATGCACTACATATAGTTGGCCGCATCGATTCGGGCAATCCGGTGCCCGTGTCTCATCCGGCTTGCCGGCCATGGAGGGGCATGTAAACTGGGCAATCGCTTTTTTGAGGAAGCAACACGTGCCAGACGAATACGCCAGGGGCAAGCAGAATCAGGTCAGGCAGCTGCGCAAAAAAGCGGCTTACGACAAAAAAACAGTGCACGCCATTTTGGACGCGGGACTCCTGGCACACGTTGCGTTCGTACAGGATGGACAGCCCGTCGTCGTGCCGATGCTCTACGGCCGGCGCAACGAAACTGTTTTTCTTCACGGGGCGAGAAAAGCGCGCGTCATTCGCTTGCTGGAAGGCACCGGCACGGCGTGCATGAACGTCACGTTAGTCGACGGGCTCGTGTACGCCCGCTCAGCATTCAATTCATCAATGAACTACCGCTCTGTCACGGTGTTCGGCAGCGTACGGCTCGTTGATGACGACGCAGAAAAACGCGCTGCCCTGCGTGTGATTACCGAATGCACCATGCCGGGTCGCTGGGATGAACTCCGGGAACCGCTTGCAAAGGAAGTGCGCATGACCGGCGTCATTGCGCTGGACATCGAATCCGCGTCAGCGAAGGTGTCGACCGGCATGCCCGAGGACGAAGCCGAGGATTACAGCATTCCAATCTGGGCCGGCGTGCTGCCGCTCCGCGCGCAGTTTACGAACCTGCAAACCGATGACCGTGTGCTCGACGGCGTTGCAGCCTCGGACGCTGTGCTCGAAATGGAAGGCAAGGTTCTCTAGACCGACGGCGCTACAGCAAGTCCTGGGTGTGCTCCGCTTCAAGGCGCAACAGCGCTTCCTTGGTATCGAGGCCGCCACCGAACCCTGTCAGATCTCCGCTGCTGCCGATAACCCGATGACACGGCAGCACAATCGGCAGCGGATTGCGTCCGTTCGCCGCACCCACGGCGCGTACCGCCTTAGGCTTGCCAATACGTCGGGCAATCTCACCGTAGGAAACGGTTTGGCCGTACGGAATATCCTGCAGCGCTTTGAGGACGCTGACCTGGAATTCCGTACCGTCGAATTGCAGGGGCAGATCGAACGATTTTCGCTTGCCTGAAAAATACTCGCCAAGTTGCTTGCGAACGGTAGCGAGCGGTTTTTCGTTGTAAATCCATTCAGGCTCCGGATCGCGGCGCATCGAGCCCTGCGGAAAACCGACCATTGCCAGCCCGTCACCGTCGCCGGCCAGCAGCAGTTCGCCAATGGGAGTTTCGAAATAACAGTAGTACATACTTAGCCTCCAGCCCCTGTTGCAGAGCCCCAGATCAATAGTGCCGCGTAAGCGCGCCACGGTCGCCATGCCTCGGCGCGCTGTAGTAATTCGGCCGACTTCATTCTACTGCCTCGCTCTTCATCGAACGCCCGCAGCAGCCCGAGATCGCCGGCCGGAAACGCGTCCGGATTTTTTAGCGCACGCATTGCCACGTATTGTGCGGTCCAGTCGCCGATGCCCGGTATCAATTTCAATGCCGCGGCAAACGCGTCCGGATCCTGCGACGCATCGAAGCAGATCTGTCCGGTTTCGGTCGCTTTCGCAATGGCTCGTATAGTGCGGGCGCGACTACCAATTATGCCTAACGTCTCGAGC
>JBATID010000009.1:0-5200 GCA_049667545.1 Woeseiaceae bacterium | reverse complement strand
AGCTTGGAACACATCATGGGGGTGAGCGACAACGCCAGCACAGTTGAGAATATCATCGCTGCTGACACGGTCACTGCCAACTCGCCAAAGAGCTGGCCGAGATTATCGTTTAAGAAAATAATGGGTGTAAACACGGCTACCAACACCAGCGTGGTAGCAATCACGGCAAAACCGACTTGTCGCGTGCCATTGTATGCGGCGAGTAGTGGGGCTTCGCCATCCTCGATTCGGCGGTGCACGTTTTCGACTACAACAATGGCATCATCAACTACCAGACCAATACACAACACCAGCGCCAGCAGTGTGATCAGATTAATCGTCAAGCCAAACGCGGAGAGCGCCATGAATGACGCCACAAGACAGATCGGAATCGTCACTGCTGGAATTAACGTCGCGCGTAATGAGCCGAGAAAAAACCACAACACGGCGCTGACCAACACAGTAGTCGCCAGGATGGTAAGATATACGGAACGAATCGCAGCACGAATATAAAGCGAATCATCGCTGCTCGGGATCAGTTTCATATCGCCCGGTAAATCCCGGTTTATCGCCTTGATAGTGTCTTTTACTGCTTCGAGTACGTCGACGGTGTTGGCGGTAGACTGCTTGACCACGCCCATCGCAACGGTGTTCGTCGCATTGGCACGAAATACATTGCGGATATTCTCGGGTGCACGTTCAACACGCGCCACTTCGCCAAGGCGCACGAGATATCCGTCGCCACCGCGTGCGATGACTAATGCGCGAAAGTCATCTTCAGTTTCGTAGTCGCGAGCCAGACGCACCTGCCGTTGACGATCGCTGGACTCCAGAGTGCCCGCAGGCAATTCGATATTCTCACGTCGCAACGCGCTCTCAATATCCTGTACCGTTAGATTGCGTGCTGCAAGTGCAACGCGATCGAGCCAGATTCGCATCGAAGGGCGGCCAGATCCGAACACGTCCATGCGCGATACGCCGGGTATTACATTAAACCGATCGACCAAATAACGTTCGGCATAATCGTTCAGCGCCATCGGCGTCATATCGCCGTCACTGGTCAGGCTCATGTACATGATTGGGCGAGCGTCTGAATCTTGTTTTGATACTGATGGCAAATCGACGCCATCGGGCAATGCACGCGCGACGCGACCGACGCGATCGCGTACGTCGTTGGCAGCCTGATCGAGATCTACGTCGAGATCAAACTCAATGCTAATGCGCGAGGAGCCATCCTGACTGACCGAGGACATGCTATTGATGCCCTCGATGCCAGCGATCTGCTTCTCAAGTAACTGAGTGATACGCGTTTCAACAATGTTGGCCGACGCGCCGGCGTAATCAGTCGCCACGGAAACGATCGGTGGCACGATGTCCGGATATTCTCGCGTTGTCAGGGTTTGATACGAGAGTATGCCAAACGCCATTATCAGCAGGCTCAACACACTGGCGAAAACCGGTCGTTTAACAGAGGTGTCGGACAACCACATGCTCAGGTGCCTTCCGGCTCGGCGATGTCGACCGACACTCCATTACGCAGGTCGACTAAGCCGAGCACTGCGACACGCTCACCCGCGGTTAATCCAGAAACTATCTCGATCAGCCCGTCCCTGCGCTGACCGGTCGTTACGGTACGCCGCTCCGCTATGTTGTTGCTGTCGATGACATAGACGTATGCATCGCGGTTTGCAGGTACGACGGCCGACTCCGGTACAGCCAATGTTGTTCGCGCGGCTGTTTGTAATTCCACCGTCATCAACATACCGGGACGCAGCGCCCCGGCATCATTTGGCACCAATGCGCGAACCGTAACGGAGCGGGTAGTTGCGTCCACCCGCGAACCAATACTCGCAACCGTGCCTTGAAATACGTCGTCGCGATATGCCGGACTCACTGCGCTCACCGTATCGCCGATATTAATTGCGCCAAGAAACAATTCCGGCACGCTAAAGTCGAGCTTTAGCGTCGACACGTCGTCGAGTGTGGTGATGGCAGTTCCTGGTGTAACCAGCGCGCCGGGACTCACCTGACGAAAACCCAACACGCCGGCAAATGGTGCACGAATGACACGGTCTTTTAGGCGTACAACGATGCCTTCAAGCCTGGCGTCGGCAATCGATAATCGCGCCCGGGTTTCATCAACCTGCGATGCTGCAACGATGTTTTGCTGCACCAGTTCTTCAAGCCGTTTGAGCTGCACGCTGGCTTCGTCCCGGTCGGCCTTGGCTTCGGCGAGCTCGGCGGCTTGTTCATCGTTGGTCAACTCGACCAGCAGCGTATTTTTCTCCACCCGTATGCCATCGGCGAAATGAATACGCGAAATCTTATCAGTCACCTTCGCGGTAATAATTACCGATTCGTTGGCAAACGTGGTTCCGATAGCCTCCACACGATCCGCAAAATGCGCCGCGCTGACGGTGGCCACTGTGATGGGTACAGCCCGGCCCGAGCCCCGTTCCCCTTCGGTCACCAGCACAGGGGCCGTACCGAATTGCCCCATAGTCCAGTATGCGGCGCCAGCAGCGGCCACCAAGAGGACCATAACGGTCGATTTTTTCATATAACGATTTCCAGAGCGCCAAGTCGAGTATTTTAAGCTTGAATTGTGACATTCTGGCGGGTCGAAATCTTGCTTTTGCTATGCAATCCATTATTTAGCATGTGAAATCCCAACAGATGCGCGACAGCATCCTCAACATACAACGTGTAGACGAGGAAAGATTCCGCGCCATGTGCAGGAGGCACGAGTGCCGCGACGGCCCGGATCGGTAACGCCGGTGGAGCATCAGGCAAGAGTCTACTGGTTAGATAGACGCTGAAACGGCTGTTGATTGATTCCTACCGTGCCGGCATCGCGATCAACCCCAGTCAGACGCTATTGTCCGGCGTCGACTTTCGTCCTGCCGGCCAGCACACGCTTGAAGAAACTCTGTACCCCAACAATAATTGCGCCGGTAATTACACCGATGAAGCCGTTGAACAACACGACCACGAGCACGCCGAGCAGTCCGCCGAAACCGGCAATGCCTTGTACGAATCCCTCCAGGTAGCGCAGGGCTTCGGCAGTTGGTGGAAGTCCATGAACGATTATCCCACCGCCAACCAGGAACATCGCGGCAGTGCCAAGTACGGACAGTGCGCTCATGAGTCGCGGTGCCAGCCGAAGTATAGCTCTACCGACAACCTGCTTGGCCCTGCCCGACTGTTGCAGCAGGTGAAGGCCGGCATCGTCGAGTTTGACGATAGCGGCAACCAGGCCGTATACGCCGATCGTCATTAGAACGGCAATCGCCGTCAGGACCACGATCTGCGTGCCCATGGTTGAGTCCTGCACCGTGCCGAGCGCAATGACGATGATTTCAGCGGACAGGATTGCGTCAGTCCGGATGGCGCCCTTGATGCGCTGCCGCTCGAATTCGACCATGTCGACATCGGGATCCATGACGGCGTTGAGCCTCTGCTCGTGCTCGGCCTCGTCTTCGGACTTTTTGTGCAAGAGTTTGTGCACGACATTCTCGAAACCCTCATAGCAAAGGAACGCGCCGCCGAGCATCAGGAAGGGCGTGATGATCCATGGCAAGAACGCGCTTAGCAGCAGCGCACAGGGAACAAGAACGGCTTTATTGACGGCCGATCCCTTGAACACGGCCCAGACAACCGGTAATTCGCGTTCGGCCCGCACACCCGTGACCTGCTGGGCATTCAGCGCGAGGTCATCCCCCAGCACGCCCGCGGTTTTTTTCGCCGCGACGGCTGTCTTCTTTGCGGCTACACCGGTCATCGCCGAGACGTCGTCAAGCAACGTTGCGATGTCATCAATTAGTGCAAGCAGGCTGCTTCCGGCCAAGGGGACACTCCTTCAGATAGTCAGCGGAACTGTACTATTAATTGTGATCGGGACCAGAAAAAGTAAACGAGCCTCGATCGGTGCCCTTTGTTCTTCTTGGCGCGCCCGGAGATATGGGCCTACCGTTCGTCAGCCTGTCGTCGCGCTGCGCGCTACTCGGATCGAACTCTGGAGGTCGATGCCAGTAGGCTCAACTCCGATTTCCCGTTCCAAGACATAAGGTTTCGAGTCGCTAATGAACCCCCCCCCTTCGGAGCGTTATTTTCTATACGGCTGGCGTTTCGCAAACGAGATTCGCGGGTTTTTCCCCGCCTTGGTGGCCATCTTTACCAAGTATTCGATAGAAAAGCCGCTCACCTTCCCACCGACAATTTTACTAATCTTCGGTTGTGGCACGTCAAAATACTCCGCAGCTTTCATCTGCGTAAGTTTATTCCGCTTAATGAACTTCTCAATCTCGACCGCGAGGTCTACTCGCATCGCCAATGCCACGGACTCTTCATCGGTAAATCCGAGATCTTTGAAAACGTTACCCTTAGTAACCTTTGTGTTCATAACTGGCACTCCATTTCTGTCTCTAACTTTCTCACTGTCTATCGAAAGTCCTTAACCGCTCCCTTGCTGTATCGATATCGGCTTTCGGCGTCGATCTGCTCTTCTTGATGAAACTGTGCAGAAGGACCACCTTCGTACCCATTCTGATTACATACAAGGCGGCGCAGATCGCTGCCGAGATCGATGCAAACGGATTTCGGAAACGCCTGTAAAACCGACAGCGAATCACCTAGCCAGACGATGTCCTTTTCATCCTTGCTCATTGGCACGATTATACCTCAATTGGTCTAATTATCCATACGCAAATAGACCTTTTTCGGTATATCTTCACAGGATTAGTCGGCCGGAAGCGTTACCTACTGTCTCCGGTATGGAACCTTGTCATTTGGCGCGCCTGGAGAGATGAGCCTCCCGCTGGTCGGCCTGTCGTCGCTGCGCTCCTCGAATCGAACTCTGGAGTTCGAATGTTATCCGGAGCTGAAAAAGAAAAAGGGCCCCACAAGGGGCCCTTCTGTGCTTATCGACAGATAGCTTACAGATTATTCCGGACACATTCTGATTTTACGGTTACTCACCGCTTATTCTTTTAAAGCAAATGTCGCAGGATCTTGTGCAGACGGCCAGACGCGAAGCACCACTATTCCTTTGTCCTTCGTCACATAGAAAATGACGTGACCCTCAACCGGAAAGCAGCGAACGCCGGCTCTAAGTTCATCTCGCTCAATACCCATTGCCGGATTGTCTGCAATGAGTGTGCACACGTGCTGAATGCGATCTACGTAATTATCGGCGGCAACCGGGTTGTCGGTCGCGATATGC
>JBATID010000008.1:0-2792 GCA_049667545.1 Woeseiaceae bacterium | reverse complement strand
CGCCACCGTGCTTCTCAGCCATGACCTTGGTCAACGCCGCCGTCAGCGTCGTCTTACCATGGTCCACGTGACCAATCGTGCCTACGTTTACGTGCGGTTTTGTTCTCTCAAATTTCTCTTTAGACATTGCCCTATTCCCGGGTTAGTTATTTTTCGCGGCGAATACCGCAGCAATTCGACGTTTTTATGACGCCTTCTTCATTACCATATCCGCGACACTCTGCGGTACTTCTGCATATTTTTGAAATTCCATCGAGTACACGGCTCGGCCCTGACTCATGGAGCGCAAGTCCGTCGAATAACCGAACATCTCGGCCAACGGCACTTCTGCACGGATCGTCTTGCCTGCCGGCGTATCGTCCATGCCTTGTGGCAGACCGCGGCGGCGATTCAAATCGCCCATCACGTCTCCCATGTATTCTTCGGGCGTCACGACCTCGACCTTCATGATCGGCTCGAGTAACACCGGATGGGCTTTTATTGCACCCTCGCGAAAACCCATGCTGCCGGCAATCTTGAAAGCCATCTCGCTTGAATCGACGTCGTGATACGAACCGTCATACAGCGTCACTTTGCAGTCGACCACGGGGTAGCCAGCGACCACGCCGTTCTCCATCTGATCCCTGATGCCACGATCCACGGCTGGAATGTACTCTTTCGGCACCGAACCGCCAACAATTTCGTTGACAAACTGGTAGCCGGCGCCCGCCTCCAGCGGCTCGATACGCAGGTAGACATGGCCATACTGGCCGCGACCGCCTGACTGTCGCACGAATTTGCCTTCCTGCTCAACGGGTTTGCGCAGCGTCTCCCGATAGGCAACCTGCGGCTTGCCCACATTGGCATCGACGTGGAACTCGCGACGCATTCGGTCGACGATAATGTCCAGGTGCAGCTCGCCCATGCCCGAGATGATGGTCTGATTCGTTTCTTCGTCGGTATGCACGCGGAACGACGGATCTTCCTTCGCGAGCTTCTGCAGCGCATGCCCCATCTTGTCCTGGTCGACTTTCGTCTTCGGCTCAACCGCGACAGAGATAACCGGCTCCGGGAACTCCATACGCTCAAGCATTACCGGATGCTTGAGGTCGCAAAGCGTGTCACCGGTGGTGACATCTTTGAGACCGACAGCGGCAGCGATGTCGCCGGCAAACACTTCCTTGATCTCTTTACGATCGTTCGAGTGCATCTGCAAGATGCGACCGATACGCTCTTTCTTGCCCTTAATCGGGTTGTAAATCGTATCGCCGGAATTCAGCACCCCGGAATACACACGGAAGAACGTCAGGTTACCGACAAACGCGTCGGTGGCGATCTTGAATGCCAGCGCCGCAAACGGCTCCGTGTCAGCGGCCTGTCGTGCCTCCTCAGTACCATCGTCAAGCTGACCGATGATCGCAGGCACGTCGAGAGGTGACGGCATGAAATGGACGACAGCATCCAGCATCGCCTGCACGCCCTTGTTCTTGAACGCCGAGCCGCACATGGTAACGACTACCTCGCCGATGAGCGTACGCGCACGCAACCCGCGGCGAATTTCCGATTCTGTCAGTTCGCCGGACTCAAGAAACTTGTTCAGCAGTTCCTCGTCGCCCTCGGCAGCGGCCTCGACCATTTTTTCGCGCCACAATTCAGCTTCGTCACTGAGGTCTGCCGGAATGTCGCGGGCATCATAGGTCATGCCCATGTTGCTTTCGTCCCAGTAGATCGCGCGCCTGCCGATAAGGTCGATAACGCCTTCAAATTTTTCTTCAGCACCGATTGGCAATTGTATTGGCACGGGATTTGCGCCGAGTCGCTCTTTGACTTGTTTCACGACCCGCAGGAAATCGGCGCCAGCCCGATCCATCTTGTTGACGAAAATCATTCGCGGCACTTTGTACTTATTGCCCTGACGCCAGACGGTTTCCGTTTGTGGCTCGACTCCGCCGACGGCGCACAGCACGGTAATCGCTCCGTCCAGGACTCTCAGGCTGCGCTCGACTTCGATCGTGAAGTCCACGTGGCCGGGCGTATCGATAATGTTGACACGATGCTCGTCGAACTGTTTATCCATGCCCTTCCAGAAGCACGTTGTCGCAGCGGACGTAATTGTGATGCCGCGCTCCTGTTCCTGCTCCATCCAGTCCATGACGGCAGCACCGTCGTGCACCTCGCCGATCTTGTGGGACACACCGGTATAGAAAAGTACGCGCTCGGTAGTCGTAGTCTTGCCCGCGTCAATATGGGCCATTATGCCTATATTGCGGTAACGCTCGATTGGAGTTGTACGGGCCACGTCAAAGCCGTCTACCAGCGGTAGTGCGAGAACGCCTTGTTGGCTTCCGCCATACGGTGCGTATCTTCTTTTTTCTTCACGGCGGTGCCGCGGTTATCGGCAGCATCGAGCAACTCATGCGCGAGGCGGTGTGCCATCGACTTTTCGTTGCGTTTCCTGGCTGCGTCAATCACCCAGCGCATAGCCAGCGTCTGGCGGCGTGCGGGGCGTACTTCAACAGGTACCTGGTAGGTAGCACCACCAACACGGCGTGCCTTCACCTCAACAACGGGCTTCACGTTTTCGAGCGCGGTCTCGAGTAGCTCGAGGGCCTTGTCGCCGGTCTGCGTCTGCCGATCGGCAATGCGATCGAGCGCGCCGTAGATGATCCGCTCGGCAACAGATTTCTTGCCATCATTCATGATCATGTTCATGAATTTCGCCAGCAGGTTACTGCCGTACTTGGGATCCGGCAGGATCATGCGCTTCGGTGCCTGTGTTCTTCTTGACATTATTTCTCTCTGGGTTCGAGTGT
>JBATID010000007.1:0-4915 GCA_049667545.1 Woeseiaceae bacterium | reverse complement strand
GCCGCATCCCACGGCAAATCCAGCGGCGCATCGAAACCCAGCAGCAGTGCGCAGCATGCCCGCATACGGGCAGTCATCGCGCGCTCTGAAATATCGGATTCGGCGGGCGCCAGCCGCGCAGTCTGGGGTGCTGGCGCAGCAAGGACGACCCAATCGAAGTCACCGAGATCGGTACCGTGGGTGTCGGTCAGTCGCCAGCGCCGACCCCCTCGGTTGATGTTCGCTACTTCGACGCCCGTTTGAACATCAAGGTTGCGAGCCAGCCATTTACCGACTGCGTTCATTCCAGGCACACCGACATAATGCGGATAGTCATCCGCCCACTGTCGATCTCCCGACGCCGGTCCTGCTGGCAATTCCACGAATCGGGCGTTCCAGCTGGCAACGACACCGGCCGAGATTAGTGGCTCGAGGAATTTTCGGAATGCGGCAGAACGTGCCGTAAAAAACTGTGCGCCATGATCAAACTCGAACGGGCTGGCACGGCGCGTCGCCATGCGGCCGCCGACTCCTCGGGATTTTTCAAAAACGGCGACTTCGTGATGCCCGGACAGCCGTCGGGCAACGACCAGGCCGGCGAGACCGGCGCCTATGATGGCGATGCGAGTCATTTCATTGCGATCAACGTGATTCCCGGAGTGTGAAACATTATCACTCAATTGCCGGCTCGCTCGCCTATAATCATTCGGAACCGTTAATTTGGCGGCGGGCGAGGCCGTGTCATGAAATCAACACGCATAGCAGTAGACACGAAGCTTCTGAAAACAGGCATGTATGTTGCCGAGTTGGATCGACCCTGGCTCGAGACGCCGTTTGTCTTCCAGGGTTTCGAAATCAGCGAAAAGGCTGAGATCAATATCCTGCGGTCCTGCTGCAAGCTGGTGATTATCGATACCGAGCGCAGCAACCTGTCGCCAGAGGAGCTTCGGGAGCTGCAGGCCCTCGATCCACCGATGCTCCGAAACGCCAATCGGGCGACAAGTCAGCCGGGTCGACTGAAAATTTTGTTGCGCGACTGGTTGTTGCGCTACGACCTGACCCGATACCTGGGTGGCGGGCAGCGCGACGCGTCCGGGCATTACCCGATCAGTTCCACGGTCCGGCGTGAGGCTGGCAGGGCGTCCGCGGCATTTAAGCAAGCGTGTGCGTTTCACCGTGGCATGCTGAAGCAGACCAACAAAAATGGCAGTGTCAATATTGCGGCTACCCGGCGCGCGCTGCGTCCTGTTGTAGATAGCATCCTGCGCAACCCGAACGCCATGGCATGGGTTATTTTTTCGCGGAAGACAACGCCAGACGACTATAACCGTGCCGTCGCGACGGCGGTGTGGTGCATCATGTTCGGTCGCCACCTGGCGTTCGATCGGCAGCAACTCGATAATCTCGCTGTCGGTGGACTGCTGTTGGACATTGGCAATCTTGGGCTGCCCGACCGTTTGAGGGTCAAGATCGGGGAACTGTCGGCTGAGCAGCGCAAGCTGCAGGAAAAACATGTTGCTATCGGAGTAGAGATTCTGCGGGCTTCGCAGCATGTGCCGGAAAATGTCATGGACATGGTCAGCTGCCACCAGGAGCGAGCCGATGGGTCCGGATACCCGGCACAGCTCAAGGGCATTGAGACGCCGAGTTTCGGTCGTATCGCCGCGATCGCGGATTCTTACGACGCGATGACCAGCGCAAATTCGTATTCCTCAGCCTCGGCCGGTTACGATGCCGCCCGTGAACTGAATAACATGCGTGGCAGGGAATTCCAGTCGGAGGTTGTGGAGCAGTTCCTGAGGGCAGTGGGCATGTTCCCGACCGGCAGTATTGTGGAGCTCAACGATGGCAGAATTGGCGTTGTGCTGGAACAGAATCCGGACAACCCGTTGCGCCCGAAGGTGATGTTGCTACTCGATAAATCGCACAAGCCGTTATCGAAACCACAAATTAAACAGCTGCGGGATCTGCCGGCCGATGCAACCAGCCGCAAAGCGCTCTGGATCGTCAACGGCCACGAGCATGGGGCCTTCGGGCTCGATCCGCGCAAAATCTTTAAATAACTTTAAGTATTTATTATAAATGTGTGAAAATAATAAAGAAATATCGGTTCTCTTCGTCTGCATGGGCAACATTTGTCGATCGCCGACAGCGGAGGGTGTGTTCCGCCATCATGCGAGCGAAGCGGGTTTGAGCGACCGCGTTTTCATTGACTCCGCGGGTACGCACGCATACCACGTTGGCGAGCCGCCGGACCGTCGTGCGATCGCTGCCGCCGAGAGGCGTGGCGTGTCGTTACGCGACCTTCGGGCGCGTCGGGTCAGCGATGCGGACTTTGAGCGCTTCGACTACATTATCGCGATGGACGAGGATAACGTGGCACGACTTCGGGAGCAGGGATCTCCTGAACATCATTCGAAGGTTCGGCTATTTCTCGAGTTTTCAGCCAGCGGTGAGCAAGACGTGCCGGATCCGTACTACGGTGGTGCAGCTGGATTCGAACGGGTACTCGACCTTGTCGAAGACGCGTCTCGCGGCCTGCTCGAGACGCTCTTCGAAAGGTAGCAGCGGTCTAAGGCTTAGTCCTGCGCCGGCTCAACCGGCGGCTTGTTATCCGGTTTTTTGGGTGTGGGTTCCGATTTTGGTGCCGGCGCCGATGCTGGCTGCGGTTCCCAGGGTAGTAGCCGCGTAACCGGTTTCGCCGCCGCAACAGAACCGTTACCGTCGCCTGATGGCTTTGACTCCGTTCTCGGCTTCGGCTCCGACGCCACGTCCGGCTTCCGCTGAGTCTCTGCCTGCGGCTTTGCCTCCGTTTGCGGTTTTGCTTCAGTCTGCGGTTTTGCTTCCGCCTGCGGTTTTGCTTCCGCCTGCGGTTTTGCTTCGGCCTGTGGTTTTGCTTCCGCCTGCGGCTTCTCAGCCGGCTTATCACTGAAGGTCGGTTTCTTTTGCGAAGCAGTATCGTCAAGTTTCGACGCCGTGCGGGCGCGCTCTTCGTCAGTGCGCGCTCGCGGCGGGCCTTTGTCCTGCGCAGGCTTCGCTGTTGCGACCGCTTGCTCAGCCGGTGCCGACGAACTGTCTGCCTGGTTCTTGTCGGCTACCTGCTCGGACTTGTCTGCGCTGCGCCGACGGCGACGTCCGCCACGGCTTCGACGGCTGCGGGTACTGCGCTGCGGCTCGTTACCCGATGAGTCCGCTCCGTCCTGTTGCGGCTGTTCGGTATTGGCCTGTTGGGCATCATTCTGTTGAGACTGGCTTGCGCGAGAGCGGTTAGTGCTTTTGCCCTTTTTAGCCGTTGTTTTTTTCGCTGCTGCTTTTCGCGGCGTCGCTTTCTTGGAGGCCGTCGTCTTCTTTCGCGTCGGGCTCCGCTTGTCGCCCGACTGGTGCGTCGTGCTGCGTCCGCGCGCCGGTTTCGACCGTCGGCTGCTGCTACTTGTCTTGCCGCCCTTCTTCACCGGCTCATTCGTCTCATCGCCGGCAAAAAAGGTCATCAGGGTCGCCCAAAGTCCTTTTTTGACCGGTTCTTGCTCCTTGCGACGCGGCGCCGGCGTGCTTGGTTTCAGGGTACCGACAACCGGCTGCTCGATTGCCTTGCGTGCAAGAATGGCTTGCGGCGATTCCGGCGGGTCGAGCGCCTTTGAAAGTTCATAACTGACGCCGGAATTCTCCGGCAGTTCAACCTGGTCATCACGCACACGCCGTACCTCATAATGAGGCGTCTCAAGTAACGAATTGGCAACCATGATGACCTGCGTATCGTTGTTGGTCTCGAGGCTGCGTACCCAGTCACGCTTTTCGTTCAGGAGATAAGTTGCAACTTCGACCGGCAACTGCGCGATAACCTTGGACGTGCGCTCTTTGCGGGCCTCTTCGCCGACCAGCCGCAAGATGGCCAGCGCCAGTGATTCGATACTGCGAATCGTGCCGAAGCCCGAACAGCGTGGGCAGGTCTGGTAAGCCGACTCGCCGATTGAGGGCCGCAGACGCTGGCGCGACATCTCCAGCAGCCCGAAGCGGCTGATCTTGCCGATCTGCACGCGTGCGCGATCCTGTCGGACCGCGTCACGAAGACGATTTTCGACGTCCCGTTGGTTCTTTTGCGGACCCATATCGATGAAGTCGATGACAACCAGTCCACCGAGGTCGCGGATACGCAACTGGCGTGCGACTTCCTCGGCCGCCTCAAGGTTGGTGTTAAACGCCGTGGCTTCGATGTCACCACCCTTGGTCGCGCGCGCCGAGTTCACATCGATCGAGACCAGCGCTTCAGTGTGATCAATGACGATACTGCCACCTGAGGGCAATGACACCGAATGCTCGAATGCCGATTCGATTTGGCTTTCGATCTGGAATCGTGTGAACAGCGGTACCGGGTCAACGTAGTGTTTGAGCTTCTTGAGATTGTGCGGCATGACCTGCTCGACGAATTCGTGCGCGTCCTTGTAGGTCGCTTCGTCGTCGATGAGGATTTCGCCAATCTCGTTGGTCAGGTAGTCGCGCAGCGCGCGCACCACTGAATCACTTTCCCGGTAGATCAGGAAGGGCGAGGCACGCTCAAGCACGACATTGAGAATCGCGGTCCAGACGGTCAGCAGGTTTTCGAGGTCCCATTTGAGCTCTTCGGCGCTGCGGTCGATGCCCGCCGTTCGCAGAATGACGCTCATGTTTTCCGGGATTTCGATCTCGTTCAGCGATTTGCGCGCCAGGTCGCGATCGGAGCCGGTGATACGGCGCGACACGCCGCCGGAGTGGCCCTTGTTGGGTTTCAGGACGATGAAGCGGCCGGCGAGGCTGACAAAGCTCGTCAAGGCCGCCCCTTTGTTGCCGCGCTCTTCCTTGTCGACCTGGACGACGATGTCCTGGCCTTCCCTCAGTACGTCCTTGATATTCGGCTTGCCGCCGCCGCTTTCCTTGACGAAATATTCGCTCGATATCTCTT
>JBATID010000006.1:0-15311 GCA_049667545.1 Woeseiaceae bacterium | reverse complement strand
GTGCAAACCCGGTTGCCGAAGTCCGGTATGACGACAATTCGCCGCTCCCTGAGACAATTCCGGAAGACGAAGACGAGCCCGATACTCAGGAGGAGGCGATGCCGGACGAGCCTGACGAGCCGGTTGAGGGCGATGATGACTTCAGCGAAACCGTCGGCTGGGATGAAATTATCGATGAGTTCGACGAACTGGCCGCAAGCAACATCGAGAAGGTGCAGCTGGATGAAAACAAGCTGTCGCTCGACGCTGACGAGGTCGAAACGGACGAGGCGATCGGCGCGAGCGACATCGCACCCGAACCGCATGAGGACAGCGCGGGCGATGCGGCGAACGACATCGAGCTGGTACTTGACAGCAACCTGGCAGCGGCGGACGCGGTCGAGCCAGAGCCGCAGACAGACGCCAATGCCGAATTCGATCCGGACAGCAGCCCCTCACAATGGCAACTGCTCGATGAGGATGACGATCAGGACGAACCGCTGCCAACGTTGAGTGAGCCGCTGCAGCCCGCAGCCTACCCGGTGGAGGAGCCTTTCGTTGCTGGCGTCGATGACGGGCTGCTGACTGATGAGGATATCGGTGCCGAATCGATCGTGATGGAAGGTGAGACCGTTCGCTACGCACTTGACGATATGGAAGCTGCGGCAATTCAGCGCGCTATCAGTACCGACAGGAACTACGCATCGAGCAATGCCGGCAGCATTCCGCATGCCCGATCGACGACCCGGAGCGTCGGCGCCATTGTTGCGGCCCTGCTGTTGCTACTGGTACTGGTAGCGCAGGTAGTGCATCAGGAGCGACAATCGCTTGCGAAAATTCCGGCAGTCAACAATTTGCTCGGTCCGCTTTATCGCGCGCTGGGCGAACCGCTGGCGCCCGCCTGGGACGTTGCCGGCTGGAGCTTCGAAGCCACGACTGGCAACGCTGATGGCGGCGATCAGCAGTTGAGCATCTACTCGCGCATTGCCAACCGCTCCGCTGAGGCGCTGCCCTACCCCTTGATCGGCATCGCGCTCACTGACCGTTTCGAGGAGATCATCGGCAACCGTATGCTCGAACCCGGGGATTACCTGGCAAACAGCCTCAACCCTCGGAAGATGGTCGCGCCCGGCGAGGCCTTCGATGCCTTCATCACTGTTACATCCCCGAACGCGATGGCCAGCGGCTACAAGCTGGACGTCTGCTATCGGCTCCCCGATCGCAGGCTGCGCTGCGCCATCGGCGACTTCAAGTAACACCTTCCCGTGTCGGTCACGCTTAAACCCCTGACAATCGGGCCTTACACCCTGCCGGGTCCGTTCGTGCTCGCGCCAATGGCCGGCGTTACCGACGCCCCTTTCCGCCGACTTTGTCGCCGTTTTGGTGCCGGTATGACCACGTCCGAGATGACGACCTCGGACACCACTTTGTGGCAGACGCCGAAATCTCGTTTCCGGCTTGATCTTGATCTCGATGCCGAACCGGTTGCCGTGCAGATTGCGGGATCCGAGCCTGCTGAACTGGCTCTGGCCGCGCAGGCGTGTGTCGATCGCGGCGCACAGATCATCGACATCAACATGGGCTGCCCCGCAAAGAAGGTCTGCAGGAAACTGGCCGGTTCCGCATTACTCAAGGATGAACGGCTGGTTGCGGAGATCCTTGCCAGCGTTGTCGCTGCGGTCGAAGTCCCGGTGACATTGAAATTCCGCACGGGCTGGGACCCCGACCACCGTAACGCCGTAGCAATTGCGCGCATCGCAGAAGCCAGCGGCGTGCAGGCACTGGCCGTCCACGGGCGCACGCGGGCCTGCCGCTATCGGGGGGAGGCGGAATACGCGACCATTCGTGACGTCAAAAATGCCGTTTCTATCCCGGTGCTCGCCAATGGCGATATAACGACTCCGGAGAAGTCGCTTGAAGTTCTGCGCGTAACCGGCGCTGACGGCTTGATGATTGGCCGTGGCGCGCAGGGGCGTCCGTGGATTTTTCGCGACCTCAATGCACTGCTGGATCCAACTGCGGCAAATACCGAGATCAAAAAAAATGAATTGCGTGATATTATGCTCGACCATTTGGACGATTTGCACCGCTTTTATGGGGATAAAACCGGCGTTCGCGTGGCCCGGAAACATCTGACCTGGTATTGCAACAGCCTCAAAGAGGCCGACTGTTTTCGTCACCAAGTCGTGCGTGCCGAGAGTGCATCCGAACAGATAAGACTGACAAAAGAATTCTTCAGGAATCAAACAACGTGGCCCAGCAAAACAAGCACAGGATCGACCTGACGTCAAAACACAGTAAGAAGCCGCTCTGCAAGCACACGGAAGACGCTCTTGATTTGTATTTCACCACGTTGAATGGCGACCGCCCGGGCGATCTTTATGATCTCGTGATCGGCGAAGTAGAACGTCCGTTGTTCAAAGCCGTTCTGGACTACACCGAAGGTAATCAAAGCCAGGCTGCCGGTATACTCGGCATCAATCGCGGTACATTGCGTAAGAAACTACGAACCTATTCGCTCATCCAGTAGAAGCCTCCACGGCCTCCTTTTTTTCGACCAGGTGCCACCATGTTTAACGTACGTCGTGCACTCGTCAGTGTTTCTGACAAGCGTGGTTTGATCCCATTTGTCAGTAGCCTGGCCGAGCTCGGCGTCGAGGTGGTTTCCACGGGCGGCACCTGTCGCCAGCTGCGGAAGGCGGGCCTCGAAGTCATTGAAGTCGCAGAGAAAACCGGCTTCCCGGAGATGATGGACGGCCGCGTAAAGACACTGCACCCCAAAATTCATGGCGGCCTCCTCGGACGCCGTGGCACCGATGAGAGCGTGATGCAGGAACACGGTATCGAGCCGATCGACCTGCTCGTCGTAAACCTGTATCCATTCGAAGCAACGATTGCACGGGAAGATGCGAGCATCGACGACGCGATCGAAAATATTGATATCGGTGGACCGGCGATGATCCGGGCAGCATCGAAGAATCACGATGGCGTCGCAGTCGTCGTCAGCCCCGACGACTACGAATCGGTGTTGCAGGACATCAAAAACAACACGCTGTCTCTCGAGCAACGCCGACGTCTTGCAGCTAAAGCGTATGCGCACACGGCAAGCTATGACACGGCCATCACAAAGTACCTGTCTGCGTCTTTGCATGACGATGCTCTGGGCGAGCGCTTTCTATATGCAGGCACGCTGTCCGAACGACTTCGCTACGGTGAAAATCCGCACCAGGGCGCCGCGTTCTATGTCGACCAGCAGGCACCTGCCGGCTCACTCGCCGCCGCGCGGCAGCTGCAGGGCAAAGCCCTGTCTTACAACAACATCGCCGACAGTGATGCGGCCCTGGAATGCGTGAAACAGTTCGACAAACCGGCCTGTGTGATCGTCAAGCACGCCAATCCCTGCGGCGTCGCCGTTGCCGAAAGTATCATGGAGGCCTACGAAAAAGCGTTCAAAACGGACCCGACGTCCGCATTTGGCGGCATCATTGCCTTCAATCGGCCGCTGGATGCGCAGACGGCTGCGGCAATCATCGAACGGCAATTCGTTGAAGTCATTGTGGCCCCGGCGATTGCTGCAGACGCTGCCGCCGTCACTGCCGCCAAGAAAAACGTGCGTGTCCTGGAGACCGGTGACTGGTCCGGCAAATCAACGCCCGGCTTCGATTTCAAGAAAGTGACGGGTGGCCTCCTGGTGCAGAACACGGATCTCGGCGTCATCACGGTCAACGATCTCAAAGTGGTTACCAAAATTGCGCCGACGGATGCACAGATTCAGGACATGCTGTTTGCCTGGACCGTCGTGAAGTACGTGAAGTCGAACGCGATCATTTTCTGCAAAGACAACATGACGATCGGCGTTGGCGCCGGCCAGATGAGCCGCGTTTACAGCACCAGGATCGCGGCCATCAAGGCCGCTGACGAAGGTCTGGAAGTGAAGGGCTCCGTCATGGCCTCGGACGCGTTTTTCCCGTTCCGCGACGGCATCGACGCGGCGGCGGAACACGGCATCGCGGCCATCATCCAGCCGGGCGGCTCGATGCGCGATGACGAGGTCATCGAAGCGGCCAACGAGCATCAGCTGGCGATGGTCTTTACCGGCATGCGCCACTTCCGGCATTGATTCGCCCGCAAGGCGGGCTCCTGCATTCGAGGTTGTATGAAGGTTCTTATCGTTGGATCAGGTGGTCGCGAACACGCGCTGGCCTGGAAATGCGCACAGTCGCCGCGGGTCACCGAGGTGCTTGTCGCACCCGGCAATGCCGGCACCGCGCGGGAAGACAAGGTCCGCAATATCGCCGTCTCCCCGGACGATATTGAAGCACTGGCAGCTCTCGCGGCCGAAGAGGCCGTCGGACTGACGATCATCGGTCCGGAAGCGCCGCTGGTCGCCGGCATCGTCGATCACTTCAACGAATTGCGGCTGCCGTGCTTTGGGCCGAGCGCCGCGGCCGCGCAACTCGAAGGCTCCAAAGCGTTTACCAAGGATTTTCTGGCGCGCCATGCGATTCCGTCCGCGGCATACAAGAACTTCACCGAGCTGGCACCGGCGCTCGCCTATATCCGTGAACAAGGCGCGCCTATCGTTATCAAAGCCGACGGCCTGGCTGCCGGCAAGGGCGTCATCGTTGCGGCAACGCTCGCGGAGGCGGAACAGGCGGCGACCGACATGCTGTCCGGCGGCAGTTTCGGTGCTGCGGGTGCCACGATCGTTGTGGAAGAATTCCTCGACGGTGAAGAGGCCAGTTTTATCGTCGTGACTGACGGCGACAGCGTTCTGTCACTCGCGACCTCTCAGGATCACAAGGCGCGCGACGAGGGCGATGTCGGTCCGAATACCGGCGGCATGGGCGCGTACTCGCCGGCGCCCGTGGTGACCCCGGAGATCGAACAAAAAATCATGCGCCAGGTCATTTGGCCAACGCTTGAGGGCATGCGCGCGGACGGCCACCCGTATCTCGGCTTCCTGTACGCGGGGCTGATGATCATGCCGGACGGCACGCCGAAGGTCATAGAATTCAACTGCCGTCTTGGCGATCCCGAAACGCAGCCGATCATGATGCGCCTGCAGTCAGACCTGGTAGATATATGCGAGGCGACGCTGAATGGATCGCTTGCGAAGCAAACAGCGGACTGGGACAGCCGGGCGGCGTTAGGCGTCGTTATGGCCGCGGGCGGTTACCCGGCCACCTATGCCAAGGGTCACGCAATTAACGGCCTTGATGCCGCCGACAGCGATGTACAAAAAGTGTTTCACGCAGGCACCCGCCTTGACGACAACGTCGCCGTGACCAGCGGCGGTCGCGTGTTGTGCGTTGTGGGGCTTGGCGAGAGCGTTGCCGCCGCCGCGCACAGCGCCTACGACGCCGTCGACAAAATAGACTGGCAGCAGGTTTACTACCGCCGCGACATCGGCCACCGCGCCATTGCGCGTGAAGCCGACTGAGCCGGCAGTGCTGACCACGGCGGAAGCGCAGCGGGCTATTTTCGATGCGATGTCGGAATTCCCGGCAGTTACCGTGTCGAGCAAGCAGGCGCTCGGAACGGTACTTCGACAAACCGTCATTGCGGAAAGAGACCAGCCGCCATTTGACCGCGTGATGATGGATGGTATCGCGCTCCGGCATGCCGATATCGCTGCCGGGCAGCGCAAACTCCCGGTGCAAGCGACGCAGGCTGCCGGTGACGCGGCTTTGCAGCTCAAGGCCGGACACTGCATCGAGATCATGACCGGCGCCGCGCTACCCGCCGGCGCAGATTGCATCATTCCCGTTGAGCGTATTGCTGTTAATGATAGCGCTGCCGTCATAGAGGATGGCTACGAGACACAGCGCCACCAGTTCATTCACCCGCGCGCCTCCGATCACGCAGCCGGCACCACGCTACTGACCCCTGGCAAGCGCATTACGCCGATGGATATCGCTATCCTCGCGTCCGCCGGGCTGCGTGACGTGACCGTCAGCCGCAAGCCCGCTATCAGCATAATTTCCACGGGCAATGAGCTGGTCGCACCGGGTTCTCCCATAGAACCGCATCAGATTCGCTTGTCGAACGGCCCGGCGATCGAGGCCATGCTGGGCCAGCACGGTTACGACAATTGTCACCTGGAGCACCTCGCTGATGACATCGAGGTACTGCGCGACCGCATCACCGCACACCTCGATGACGCCGACATCCTGATACTCAGTGGCGGCGTCTCCATGGGCAAGGCGGACTTCGTGCCGCAGGTACTCGCTGATCTCGGCGTCAACGTTGTATTCCACCGCGTCAGTCAGCGACCGGGCAAGCCGATGTGGTTCGGCATTGGCCCGCAACAACAAGCGGTATTCGCGTTGCCGGGTAACCCCGTATCCGCATTGGTCTGCTGCCGGCATTACGTGATCCCGGCACTGGACACTGCGGCGGCGGCGATGGCGCCGCTGCCGGAGTTTGCAGCACTCGCAGCGGACGTGACATTCACGCCGGACCTCACCTGCTTTCAGCCGGTGCGAGTACTGTCCAATGCCGCCGCGCAAACGCTCGCCATGCCCGTAAAGACAAATACCTCCGGCGACTTTACCGCCTTGTCGGCGACGGACGGTTACGTCGAGCTGGCTCGCGACCAGTCGTACTTTGCGGCCGGTGCGGTCGTGTTGCTGCACCGCTGGGCCCGCGACTGACAGGCCTTGCAGCCTGCGGGGCCCTGCCGGATACTGGGCGACTATGATCACTGCAATCCAGGCTCTGGAAAGACTCGCTGACGGAAACCGCCGGTTTGTCAACGGCGAGTTCGACGCCGATTCACAAGCACGACGCACGCATCAGCCCGGGCAGTCGGGCGGGCAGGCGCCCTTTGCGATTATTCTCGCCTGTTCGGATTCCAGGGTCCCGGTCGAGATGGTCTTTGATGCGGGCTTCGGCGACCTCTTCGTCATCCGCGTCGCCGGCAACATTGTCGCGCCATCGCAAATCGGCAGTATTGAATTTGCGGCAGAGCAGTTCGGCTGTCCCCTGGTGATCGTCCTCGGACATACCCATTGCGGCGCGGTGTCTGCAACCCTCGACGAGTTGGTTCTCAAAGAGTCGCTCCGCTCACCAAACCTGCGCGCCATCGTCGATCGCGTACGCCCCGCCGTGGAGCCGGTACTCAAAGCACACGGTGGCCGCGCCAGTGAGGCCGCGCTGAAAGAGTCGGTCCGCAGCAACATTCGTGCCTCCGTCGAGCGACTGTCGCACGGCTCGTTGATTCTCGAGAAGCTCATTGACGCCGGTGAACTGACCATAGTTGGCGCTGAATATTCGATTGAAACAGGTGGGGTCGAGTTTTTTCGGGAAAGTGCGCGTTGAATGTCGTCCGAGTTACCGGCCGATGTTTTTGCGGCAACGTTCGCTACGCCGTGTCCGGCCCGGAGAAATTCGCCTGCTTTTGTCACTGCGAGAGCTGCCAGCGCGCAGCGGGCGCACCGGTCGTCGCCTGGGCAACCTATTCCCGCAACTCCTTCGATGTAACTGCTGGCGAGATGCACTGGCACGCATCTTCGCCCGGGGTGACGCGTGGACTTTGCAGCAATTGTGGCACTGCCATCAGTTACGAAAATGAACGGCGACCCGGCGAGATTGATCTGACCTTAAATAGCCTCGACGGCGCTGCGGTGCCCGAGCCGCGCGCGCATATCTGGACCGAAGACAAGCAACCCTGGCTGCATCTCGCGGACGACTTGCCGGTTTATGCAAGAAATATCCCGGCGTAATTCCGCACCAGGGAGAATTATCCCCACGGCAGTACCGACAAAAGGACGAGACCAGGTGCAGAAAAATACCAGGAATGTCTTGTCGTGGCTGGCAGGCCTGGGTGGGCTGATAATACTCCTCTGGTATTTTCGGCCCGCCGATGTACTGGCAGCTATTCGTTCTGTCGGCATACCGGGCGTTTTGGCCTGGACCGTCATCACGATCATCGCAAGAGTCCTGCACGCCGAAACAACAGCCGCACCGCTGCGGGCCATGGGCCATGTCATGCGACTGGCAGATGCTTTCTGGATCGGCTGGATACGGACGTTCGCACACCAGGTTTTTCCGACGGCCGGCGTCGTTGCCTATGCTCACGCGCTCAGGGTAACCACCCATGCATCTTGGTCCGAAATTGCGATGCTTGCTGCCCCGCAGTATGTCCTGATCGTTGCAGCGCTGGGCCTGGTCGGGCTAGTCGGGACCGCGTGTAATATCGATTTACTGCAGCACGCTGCTGCCGGCTTTGCGATCGCGTTTGCTGCGATGGTCGTCTTCTCGTTGATGCTCACCAGCGGTGCCCCGCAGCTCATCGGGTTACTGCCAAAGCGCATGGCGGATCGCCTCGATCAAACATCCGCGGCATTGCGAGAATTCATCCACCGGCCCGGGCTCGTCTCCAGGGTAGTCACCTTTCACGCATTAGCGATTGTTCTGCGCGGGAGCCGTATCTGGGTGCTGTTCGCGGCGGTTGCCGTAAACCTCGACTGGCGCGAGGCACTGCTGCTGATCGCAGTCGCTGAAGCCAGCATCCTTATCCTGGTTACACCGGGCGGGTTAGGCGTGCGCGAGGGCGCCATACTTGCGGGTGCACTGTTAGTCGGTGTGGCACCCGAGGTGGCGGCCACCGTCGCACTGGTTGACAGGATTTTGACGATCGGGCTGACGGCGCTTTTGACGCCACCGGCAATCGTCATCATTCACGCAAAGAAAAGCGCCTGACTCTGCGACCGATTTTCGGCTGCAACTGCGTCTTATCTCATAGGACAACCATGCAGTCTGTCGGGAGTTTGCGATGCAAATCGGCCACATCAACCTCGCCGAGTCCTGCAACGGCGCCGGCGAGAATTTCGTCCGATTGATAGAGTCGTTGCAACAACTCGGCGTCAGCCAATACGTACTGGTCCGCAACGTCGACCTCGCGAGACGTCTTGAAATCATTCCGGATGTGACGGTTGGGCCCGTCGTTCGCTCGGCAGTAACCGCCTACTGCCTGATACCGGCACTGGACATCGTGCACGTACATGAGGCCGCGGCGGCCAGGGCTGGTTTGCTATTGGCGCTGACACGCTCCGTACCGTTCGTGCTTACTCATCGGCATCAGGCCCAGGCAAATAATCGAATAGACCAGGCTATTTACAGGCGCGCCGCCGCTATCATCGATGATTGCGACGCCGATGGCGCGCGCTACCTTAGAATCTACAAGCATGCTGCTGCCAGTTGGCGCACCTCATCGGTCATGTTATGAGCCTAGAATTCCCACAAAATACCGATCGCCGGGAGCAACGGCAGCCAGTAGTCCAGGCTGTATTCGAGCGCCGCGTTGCCTGATGGATCTTCGCCAAGATCAAAGTCTCTGCAACAAACGTTGCGACGATTCAGCACGTTGGAGATTTCCACAAACGCCAGCAGCGTGCCACGGCGCACATTGAAGCGCCGGCTGAGACGCATATCGATACTGGCGAACGTCGGGGTCCGCAGTGCATTTCTCGGTCCCGGGACCACGACCAGTATCGGCTCGCCGGTATCATCGACGCCCTCCTGCAATAGTTCGAGATCAGTCGTCGGCCAACCCGTATGAACGCTCGCTGCAGTCGAAAAATCCCATCCCTCACCGCGCCAGGCAATGCCACCCTGCAGCGCATGACGTTGATCCCAGCTTCGTGGAATTTCACGACCGCCGATTCGATCCGTTACTCTTGACCACGTGTAAGATGCCCACCAGTTCCAGGCGCCGGTACTGCGATCAGCGGAAAACTCAACGCCACGTGCCCTTGCACTCGTTGGGGCCAGTCGCACCCGGTCGGCCTGCAGCTCCGGCATGATACCCAGCGGATCGAAGAGATTTTCGAACCGCGGGCGCACCTCGTTGACGTTCTTCTGGAAAGCCTCCACGCGCAGTGCCGTGTTGTTTTCGGTCAGGTATTTGAATCCTGCAATAAACTGGTCGGCACGCTGCGCGGGCCAGAAATTGCTGACGCCATCCTCGACCTGGAGTGAGTGCAAAGCCTGGGACTGGTGATACCGGCCCGCGGCAAAGCGCAGCTCCGTGTTCTTTGACAGCCGATAGAGCAGGCTCAGGCGTGGACTGAGCTGCGCGTCCGACGTTACGCTCGTGTAGGTCTGGTCATCCCAGCGCAGGCCCCACTCGAGCATCGCGCGATCGGAGGCTTTCCATCGATCGGAAACATAGAGCGCGTAGCTGGCACCCGACGGCCTGGCACGCAACGCGCGCTCGCGGCTTTCTGGCTGATCCCTGTATAGCGCCTGCAGGCCAAAATATTGGGCCGCGCCGTCGTAATCGTAGTCGGCTTCGCCCCGCACAATGTGGATGCCCCATTGCGTGCGATGGCGCTCCGACGGGCTCCATGCCCAGTCCTGCCGCAGTGCGTATTGACTCACCTTGCGATCGTCGCGAACTGCCGCCACGAGTTTCTCGGGATCGTTGGCCGATCCCGCCCGCCGATTCTGGTAGTCAACCAGCGATAACACCGTGCTACTCGACAACGTCTCCGACCAGTCGCTATCAAGTCGCAGCCAGAATTGCGCATTTCGCGTGTCGCTGACTACCTGCTCACGCTCGCCCGGGTCCGTTTCCAGAACGAGCCTGACCTGGTCATCGGCGAACAATGCATTGACTGACAGCCGCGCTCGCGGCGTAAGGCCCAACGAATAGGCAGCGAACACGTCGTAATAGGACGGTTGACCGTACTCGGGGTTGATGACGAGGTCGAGATTGCCGCGCCGCGCCGAAAACAACCAGTCACGCGAGCCATCCGATCCCGCAGACAGGAACGACGTGTTGAAAACGCTGAGGCCAATCTCGGTGTGGCGAGGGCTGTCGGGCTCCAGTGAGTCCATCAGCACGAGGCCACTCATGCGGTCGCCGTAACGCACGGGAAAGCCACCCGTATAAACCTCAACGCCTTCAATGGCACGGGCATCGATGGCGCTGAAAATACTCTGGTAGTCGCGAATGTGGAACGGATCGAACAGCCACTGGCCATTCAGCATGATCCCGATCTCACCCTGCTCCCCGCCGCGAAAATGCGCCACGGCGGAGGCGCCGCTGGCGGCGGTTCCGGGCAGCCGTTGCGTCACACGTATGGGGTCCTCGCCGACATCCGGCATGTTCTGGATGGTGCGCTGGTCAAGCGAGAATCGCGACGTCGAAACGTCCCGCGAGATTTCATAGCGACTCGCAGCGACGACCACGGTTTCGATGTCCGGCCGCACTCGCGCCTGTGCCTTTACCGCAGCGTTATCCGGCGTTTGACCAACGCGCGCACCGCGCACTACCAGTAGCACACCCGCCTCCACCTGGATGGTCAGGCCGTGCGGGCGCAGGATCTGGCGCACGACCTGCAGCGGTGTGCCTGCCTCGGGCTCGGCGACTACGCGCAGATCGTCGGTGACGACATTGGTGCTGTACGCGAATGGCTCACCCGACTCGCGAAAGGTGTCGATAACCTCAGCAACCTTGCGGCCCAGGTACGGCGCGGGCGGGCCGTCGGCCAGCGCGGCCGCAGCGATAAACAAGATCAATAACAGCGGCAGTCGGCGCATCGCTTTACGAACTCTCGCTGACGTAGATCACTCCGTTGTCGTCAATGCGCCAGGCGAGTGCCGCACTGGCAAGTCGCAGTCGCAACGCGTCGGCGGGTGCGGTATCGATGGTGCCTTTCAAAATCGCATCAAACCGGGCCACCCGTTCGGCCTCACCCTGATACCGCAGTTCGAGGCCCATTTCGCGGCAGGCCCAGGTAAGAAACTCGTGCAGGGACCGGCCGTCCACATTCACAGGTGGCGACGTCAGGGCTACCCAGTCCCAGTAGTCCCCATGGCGACTGACGGACAGCACACTCGGCCGCTGCCGACCCGTCAGCCTGACCTGCTCACCTTGTGCCGCCTCGTAGCTGTATAACTCACCCTCTATGGCAACCTGCCCTTCTCGCACGCTTACGGTGAGCGACTCCGCATCGACACCTGCCATGAACTGCGTGCCGATGTGCGTAATGGCGCCGTGGTCACTGTGAATTGCGAAGGTCCCGGCGGCTGCCGCACGACTCGTGCCTGCCAGCACGGCCGGTCGGGAATCAAAATAAATGCGACCGGACTTCAGGGTAATCGCGTCCGCTGATGTGAACTCGATGCGCGTATTGCCATCCACACGCAACGAACCGCCGTTGCCCCACGCTAACGCCATACCCGCATCGTTACCGGTCACAATGGTCTGCCCTGCCAGGACGTTGCGAAGGTCGCTCGATTCCTTTAGCTCGGACGACTCGCCAAGCAGGTAGATCGAACCAAAGCTCTTGTCGATCGACGCTACGTGTACCGGTTCGATCACTGGCGTCTGCAATGTGTTCGACACAACGAACACGCCGAGTAACACGCTGGCAGCCATCGCGATGGCGAGCATGCGACGGCGCGATTTCCGTCGGTGCGTGACGCTTTCCCATTCCGCGCGCACAGCCTGACGCGCGATCGCCGCATCTTCCCGCAAGGGCACCGGCCGCGGCGTCGCCGTCTTCAGTAGTTGTTCGAGCACATCATCTGCGCTGAGATCAACGCTCTGCTTCGAGTCCCTCAGGGATTCACCCATTCACGATCATGTTCTTCGAGTCCCGCCATCATTGACGAATACACGTCGGCAAACGCACGTTTGGCACGGGCCAGCAGCGATTGCGTCGCTTCCGCGCCAATGTTCAGGCGATTTGAAATTTCCCGGGTTGAGTAGCCCTCGATGTACTTCCACTCCAGAACGTCGCCGTAATTCGGCGGCAGCTTGTCGAGCGCAACCTGGATCAGGCGCAACATCTCGACTCGCTTGTAGTGCCGCTCCGGGCTCATCTGCTCGGGTGCGCGATACGAGTCAACCGCACCCTGCACGTCCGGGAAGTCCTCGATCAGCACGATGTGTTCGCGATAGCGGCCCTGCCGGGCCAGCCAGTCGCTTGTCTGGTTACGACAGATCGCACAAAGCCACGTGAACAGCGCGGACTCCGCGCGGTAGCTGTCGAGCTTCCGAATGGCGTGCGACAGGGTGATTTGCGCGACTTCGCGCGCCGCATCGGGATCGTCGGACAGTCGTGTCAAAGCGAAGCGGTAAAGGCGCGAAAAGTTCTCGTCGAAGAACCGGTCAAAGGCGCGCTCGTCGCCGTCAAGCAACTGTTTTACAAGCCTTTTGTCGTCAAGGTAAACCGCCATTTCGAAGCACTCCGGGTACTCGATCATTAGACGGTCACGAACGGCAAAACCGGTCGCGCGAGACCCATTGTACGACGGAAATTACAAAAGGGTGCCGCGCCGGGCGCGGCTTGCGGCTATCCTAGCGTTTCATCGCCTCGAAGAACTTGGCGTTGGTCTTGGTGTCCTGCAGCTTGCTGAGCAGGAACTCGATTGCCGCCAACTCGTCCATCGGGTGCAGCACCTTTCTCAGGACCCACATCTTCTGTAGTTCGTCAGGGGCTGTCAGCAGCTCTTCCTTACGCGTACCGGAGCGATTGATATTGATTGACGGGAACACGCGCTTCTCGGAAATACGGCGATCGAGGTGGATCTCCATGTTGCCGGTGCCCTTGAACTCCTCGTAGATCACCTCGTCCATCTTGGAACCGGTGTCGACCAGTGCCGTTGCGAGAATCGTCAGGCTACCGCCTTCTTCGATGTTACGTGCCGCGCCGAAAAAACGTTTCGGGCGGTGCAGCGCATTTGCGTCAACGCCGCCAGTCAGGACTTTGCCCGATGACGGCACTACGGTGTTGTAAGCGCGCGCCAGGCGGGTAATTGAATCCAGCAGAATGACGACGTCACGTTTGTGCTCGACGAGACGCTTGGCTTTTTCGATAACCATGTCCGCAACCTGTACATGGCGACTGGCTGGCTCGTCAAACGTCGACGAAACAACTTCACCACGGACCGTGCGCTCCATCTCCGTCACTTCTTCCGGGCGCTCATCGATGAGCAGGACCATGAGATCAACTTCCGGATTGTTGGCGCAGATTGCCGAAGCAATGTTCTGCAGCAGCATCGTTTTACCGGCTTTCGGCGGCGACACGATCAGGCCACGCTGGCCCTTGCCGATCGGTGCCACCATGTCGATGATGCGGGCAGTAAGATCTTCAGTGCTGCCGTTACCCTGTTCAAGTACCAGGCGTTTATTCGGAAACAGCGGCGTCAGGTTTTCAAACAGCACCTTGCTGCGCGCATTCGCCGGCGCATCGTGATTGATCTGCCCGATCTTCAGCAGCGCGAAGTAACGCTCCCCTTCCTTGGGCGGGCGAATCAGGCCCGAGACCGTATCGCCGGTTCTGAGACTGAATCGACGAATCTGGCTCGGGCTTACGTATATATCGTCCGGACCGGCCAGATACGAGCTGTCCGACGACCGCAGGAAGCCAAAGCCGTCCTGCAATATTTCCAGAACACCCTCGCCGTAGATGTCTTCACCGAGGGCCGCATGCGCCTTCAGGATCGAGAAAATCATGTCCTGCTTGCGCGAGCGAGCCAGGTCCTCGATGCCAAGCGATTCGCCCAATTCCACAAGAGCAGCAGCCGGACGGCTCTTAAGCTCCGTCAGGTTCATGATGTTCTTGGTTTCCTCGAGTTGCTCCGGCGGTATTACTTCGAGATTGCCGTCGTCATCCGGGTATTCGCTTTGCGTAGGGCGACGACGTCGCCGACGATTCGGATTGCTCTTGTTTTTGTTGCCCGTCTTATTCGGGCGGTTTTTAGTTGAAGTACCCAAGTACCCTCTCACAGATTAGTGTCCAGAAACTCATCAAGTTGCGACTTTGGCATCGCCCCCATTTTCTGCGCCTGTACAGCGCCGTCCTTGAAAAGCATTAGTGTTGGAATGCTGCGAATGCCAAACTTCTGCGCCGTGTTTGGATTCTCGTCGACATTCAGCTTGACGACCGCCAGGTTGTCAGCGCGGCTGACCGCAACTTCCTCAAGCAGCGGCCCGATCATCTTGCAGGGACCGCACCATTCCGCCCAGAAATCCAGCAAAACAGGTTTTTCGTTATTCAGTACGTCGGCCTCGAATGTCGCGTCCGACGTGTGGACGATATTGTCGCTCACCGGCTACTTCCTCCAAATGATTTAAGTTGATGAAAAGCGGTTTTGCCCGTCGTCAGGCGCCGTGCCCGGCAATCATTGCAAAATCGGATGACGCTGCCTTAAGTATCAGGCAATATGTCGCAGCTTTAACGCCGACTTTTTCCGGCTTCTTTCTGGATCAATGGAAAGCGAAATTGGCGAGTGCGACGGTTGTCGCGTCGAATTAGCGCCAATTTGACCGCTTCGCGAGCCAATTTGCAAGCTTTTGACGCACATTTTCTGGT
>JBATID010000005.1:0-6937 GCA_049667545.1 Woeseiaceae bacterium | reverse complement strand
GATAAAGCGCTCTGCTCGCGTTTGGCCACCGCCCAGTCGTGCTCGAAGACCTCGCGAAAGGCCCTCTGGTTCAGCAGCCCCGTGACCGGGTCATCGCGCGACAAATCCCGAATACGGCGCTTCGCCTTGAGCAAGGCCTGGTGCACTTCTGCACTTTCGGCCGGACCCGCGCCGACGCCACGCCGCCAGTAGGCAGCGTAAAATCTCGCTGTTTCCTCAGTCGGCAGAAACAGGGGCTTGACCACCAGCAGATAATCGCGTTTTTTCAGCTCCACCGAGAAATTCGTTTCCTGCTGCGAACGCACCGTTTCACTGACTTCCAGGGCGAGATCTCGCCCGGCCAGTTGCTCAATTACGTCCGCAAACGGCTGTCGCAGGACCTCGTCGGAGCCTATCGCTGCAAACGCGGGATTAGCCAGCACGACCGGCCAGTCTGGCTGGTCGATACGCACGAGCAGCAGTGGTTCGGACGTCGATGCGATGAGCTGCTCGAGAATTTTCTTGTTAATCCGCTGCATTCAGCCTCTGCCCCTCGTGTGCAAAGAATTGCCGTAACAGGTCCATGGTCAACGTCCTGGCAGCAAGCGTACTTGATTCAACGTCTTCATGTATCGGTCGGTTGCCACGACCGGCTGCCCGATTAACGATCATCGCGAGGCAGGCGTATTCGAGGCCGAGCTCGCGGGCCAGCGCTGCCTCCGGCATTGCGGTCATACCCACATAGTCGACACCATCGCGTTCGAGGCAATTCACTTCCGCCGCCGTCTCGAGCCTTGGACCCTGCGTGGCCGCGTATACACCGCCGTTGTAACAGTCGATTCCCGCCGCCTCCGCCGCAGACAACAACTGCTGTCGCAACGTGGCGGAGAATGGCTGCGTAAAGTCGATGTGCTCAACGACACCGTCTGCGCCGTCGAAAATGGTGTGCTGCCGACCCCACGTGTGGTCGATCAACTGGTCCGGCACGGCGAGCTCGCCGGGCGCGCGCACGCCCGACACCACACCGACCGTATTGAGCGCGATCACCGACCGCGCCCCTGCTTTCTGTAACGCGACAAGATTCGCCCGATAGTTAATAGCGTGCGGCGGAATCGAGTGATTGTCGCCATGACGTGCAATGGTCACGAACCCAGTCGCTGCGAGCATCGCCGTGTGAACGGGCGCCGACGGCTTGCCAAATCGCGTCGCAAATTCAACACCATCACCGTCGCTGGAAAGGGACGGGAAACCGCTGCCAATGATCACCGCATAATCTGTTGCCGTTGTCATGGCACTCCCGATTCACGCATCCAGATGTAGTTCAGGACGTTCACTCCAGTTCGCGAACTGCTCGTTGATCGCTTGCCACTCGTCGCTGGCACGCAGCGATTCACGCACCGGATGGCCCGTGCCATGCAAACGCGCGAGTCGCACCAGCGACAGCGGATTGGAGTACTCCTGCAAAGCCTCGACCGCCTGGTGCGCAGCGTCGCGATTATTACAAACCAGCACCATGTCACAACCGGCCCGCAATGCCAGACGTGAGCGATCGGCCATGTTGCCGTAGTTGCGGGTGGCCTGCATGGACAGGTCGTCGCAAAATACCGCGCCGCCAAACCCGAGCCTGGAACGTAGTTCGCGCTGGATCCAGTAATTCGAAAATCCGGCTGGCTGCGCGTCGATTTTTTCATAGACGATATGCGCCAGCATGACGCCGGCAAGCACACCATTACCAATCAGGCGTTCGTACGGCCGCATGTCGTCGAGCACGATGCTGTAGTCGCGACGATCAATCGGCAGCTTCAGGTGCGAGTCCGTCAGCACCGCGCCGTGCCCCGGGAAATGCTTGCCCACAGCCGCCATGCCTGCACTGCGCAAACCCCGCGAGAATTCACTGGCAAGCTCGGCCACGACCTCGGGCTTGGCATGAAAAGCACGATTGCCAATGATCTCGCTGACGCCCCAGTCAAGATCGAGGCACGGGGCGAAACACAAATCGATAGCAGCCGCCCGCAGCTCCGCGCCAATGACCCAGCCAGCCTGGCGCGCCGCTTGCAGACCGGACTCGGGGTCGCGATCGTACTCCCGCCCGATGCGTCGCATCGGCGGTACCGCGGTGAAACCTTGCCGAAAACGCTGTACGCGACCGCCCTCATGATCAACGGCGATCAGGAGCGTCGGGCTGCGCAGAGCACGAATATCACGGACGAGATCGGCAATCTGTTCGGCGGACTCGAAATTCCGACTGAACAGAATGACACCGCCAACCGCCGGCTCTTTTAGCAGATCACGGTCAGCCGGACTCAAGGAGAGTCCGTCGATGTCGAGCATCACGGGTCCCAGTGACATTCGCTGTGCCTCGCTGGTCGCAGTCACGACTTCGTAAATATCGCTATGGATTCTACATGGGCCGTGTGCGGGAACATATCGATGATCCCCGCAGCCTCGAGTTTATAGCCCTGCTCGTGCACCAGGGTTGCGGCGTCCCGCGCCAGAGTGCCCGGATGACACGACACGTACACGATCCGCTCAGGTGCAAACAGGTGCATGCGTGTAACGACCTCGGCCGCGCCGCTGCGCGCCGGGTCCAGGAGCATACGGTCCCAGCCGGATTTGATCCACGCCTCGGTACCATCGACCTTACTGAGGTCGGCGACGCGAAATTCAGCATTCGAAATATTGTTGACGCGCGCATTGTGCGCTGCTCGCGCTACCAGCGTCGCCTCGCCCTCGACACCGAGCACGGTCCTCGCCCTGCGCGCCAATGGCAGCGAGAAATTACCAATGCCGCAAAAGAGATCCAGCACGCGGTCGTCCGTGCCAACGCGCAGCTGTTCGACGGCAAAATGCACCATGCGCTCGTTGACCTCGCCGTTGATCTGCACAAAGTCGACAGGCTCGAACTCGATGCGCACGTCGAACTCCTGCAACGCATACTGCAGCGGAGTCGTCTCGCCCGGTGGATGGAAGATCTCGATCGAATCAAGACCGCCTGGCTGCAGGTAAACACGCAGCGAATGCTGCACGGCGAATTCTCGAAATTGGGCCAGGTCGGCATCACTCGGCGCATCCAGCACGCGAAACACGAGCACAACCGCGTTATCGGCGACAGCCACTTCGATTTGCGGCAGTCGCGCCCGGATCGACAGGCTGCTGACCAGCTCACTCAACGGGGCGATCAAACCATCGACCGGTTGCGCCAGCACTTCGCAACGGTTCATATCTGCAATATACGGGGCATGGCGTTCACGGAAACCGACCAGCGCGCGCCCTTTCGCATGCACGTTCTTGACGGCTAACCGTGCACGCCGCCGATAGTTCCAGAGCGGGCCGGTCATCGGCTCGAGCCAAGTGCCCGGCTCGACCCGGCCAATCCGTTCGAGATTATCGCGCAGTGTTTGTGCCTTGATTGCGCGCTGCGTTTCAGGCGTGACATGCTGCAGTGAACAGCCGCCGCAGCGGCCAAAAGCCTCGCAACGTGCGGTGATGCGTTCCGGCGACGCGTCCAGCACCTCCAGCAACTCAGCCTCATCGAAATTACGATGCGACTTGCGGCGGATGAACTGCACGGTTTCGCCGGACAACGCACCGGCCACGAAGACTTTCTTGCCGTCGGTCTGCGCGATGCCGCGGCCGTCGTGCGTCACTGATTGGATTAGCGCCGTTTCCGGCTCACGTTTACGCCTTGCCATGGGGTCCGGTTACTCCGGCCAGGCCGCAAGAAACTCGTTCAGATGGTCCTGGTCCATCGTCGCCAGCGTCGAGCGCACCAGCGCGTACTCGCGGTGCAAGGCCTTCTCATCCAGATTGCCGCGCATGAATTCGAATCGCAGGTAGATCAGCCAGGTATTCAGGACGTCCGTCTCGCAGTAATTCCTGATATCGCGCACGCCGCCCTGTAGATACGTCTCCCAGACTTTTCCGCCACTCATGCCCAGCTTGCCGGGAAACCCAAGCATGACAGCCATCTGGTCGAGACTGGCCCTGCCGCGCGGTTGAAAGCCCGCTATTACGTCCATCAGGTCGACATGTCGCCAGTGAAAACGGCTGAGGTAGTTGTTCCATTTGAATTCGCGATCGCTCTCACCCGTTTCCCAATAGCGCGGCGCCTGCACGCCGTGTTTCAGCGCCCGGTAGTGCAGCACCGGCAGGTCAAATCCTCCACCGTTCCAGGACACGAGGTCCGGACTGTAGCGATCGATGCCGTCGAAGAAGCGCCGCACCAGCTCAGCCTCGTCGGCGTCCTCGTCGCCAAGACTCCAGACCTTGAAGCTGTCGGCCGTGCGGAACGTGACCGAGATTGCGACGATTCGTTGCTGGTGCAGCGGCAGGAAATCGGTTCCGGCCTTTTGCTGACGCATGAAGGTCATCGCCGTCCCAACATCTTCATCAGACAGTCCGTCGAGATCCCAGAAACGCCGTCCGAATTCGACATCCGGAACCGTCTCAATATCAAAGGAAAAACAGTGCATCACTAGTAACCCCCGGCTAATCGATACTGTTCTGGTTTGGATGTGCAGCCGCCTCGACAACAGCAAATGCCAGCACCAGGCCCGCATCATCGGTCAGGCTGACGTGACCGGCGCCAATGCCCAATCGTTCGCACACCCGGGTGCCGCGCTCGGACCAGACAATAATCGGGCGCCCCCATTTATTGTTCAGAATACCGACATCACGCAACCAGACTCCATGCGCAAACCCCGTGCCCATTGCTTTGACCGTTGCTTCTTTGCCGGCGAAACGCATCGCCAGAAAACGTGCCGGTTGCTTGCTGCGCCGAAACAGATCCATTTCCTGCGGCATCAGGATGCGTCGCGCAAAATGTTCCCCGAAGCGCTCGTAGGTCGCCTGCACCCTTTGCATCTCGACAATATCGGTGCCGACGCCGAATATCACAACTTCATGCTCCCGCGCGTGCTTCGCGCATGGCACGTTTCATGTTGGCAACCGCCGCGCCCAGGCCGTCGAAAACAGCCCGCGCGATAATCGCATGACCAATATTCAATTCGACGATCTCGGGAATTCGGGCGATCGCTGCGACATTCTGGTAATGCAATCCGTGGCCGGCGTTGACCACCAGCTCCAGGCTTTGGCCATGGCGCGCGGCGGCAACAATGCGCTGGAGTTCCGCCTCCTGCTCCGCGCCCTCGGTGTCGGCGTAGCGCCCGGTGTGCAGCTCCACGACCGGCGCCCCGACAGCTACTGCCGCCTCCAGTTGTGCCGGGTCCGGATCGATAAACAACGAAACGCGAATCCCCGCATCCGCCAGCTGCTCGCAAGCCGCGGCTATCCGATCGCGTTGCGCGAGCACATCCAGCCCGCCCTCGGTCGTCAGCTCGGCGCGCTTTTCCGGAACCAGGCAGCAGTCAGTCGGCTGAATGCGCCGGGCAATCCCGATCATCTCATCGGTCACTGCCATCTCGAGGTTCATATGAGTGCGCATGACCTCATTGAGCGCCTCGAGATCATGATCCTGTATATGACGCCGGTCCTCCCGCAAATGCACGGTAATGCTGTCCGCCCCGGCTATTTCCGCCATGCGTGCGGCCTCTGCCGGGCGCGGGTATGACGTCCCGCGAACCTGCCGCAATGTCGCGACATGATCGATATTGACGCCAAGATAGATGGGATTGATTTCAGTCACGCTCGGCCTTCGAAGTTTCTGCCGATGCGATTCTACCCCGACGTAACTCCAGCAGCACCTTGCGGCTTTTCAGCTCCTTGCCACCCAGGTGATGCGAGATGACGTCGCGCAATAGCCGATTGGCGGCACGCAGCACGTTCGTATCGTCAAAACGCTGGCCCCCGATCGCCTCCAGGACCGCGCCGGTGAACACCATTGGCCCCTGACTGCGCGCCACCGGAACGGCGCCCTGCTCCATCCGGTACTCGTAATGGCACTCGGCCGACAACGGTCGGCTCGTGCCGGACTCATGCTCGAGGTTAAGTGCGTAACCCAGCAACTTCAGAAGCTCGATCTCGAAAGACCGCAGGCTTGTGGCAATATCCGAACTCGCGCTCAATGCCGCCAGCGTGTCCGCATAAAGCGCGTAAATCTCCGGCTGCGGGTCGTGTCTATGCAGAAAATGCAGCAACAACTCGTTGGCGTAGTAGGCGGCCAGCATGTCATCCCCGCGTAACCCTGCCGGCACGCCGGCGCTTTCCGCACCGGTAAGCGTCCCAAGATCAGAGCGCGCGACCCAGGAGACCGTCAGCGGCAGGAACGGGCGCAAGACACCGGCCAGCCGCGATTTTGCACTGCGGCTACCGCGCGCCACCAGCGCCACCTTGCCGTAGTCACGGGTGACAATATCGAGAATCTGGCTTGTGTCGCGAAACGGCCGATGATGCAGGATATACGCGGGCTGTTGCGATACGCGTCGCTGGTTACTCATGTCGGCAGGACACCACTAAGGCGCGTCGTAACCAAGGCTTTGCAAGTCCTTTTCATTGTCCGCCCAGTTCGACTTTACCTTGACCCAGAGCTCGAGATGCACCGGACATTGCAGTTGCTCAACGAGATCCAGACGTGCTGCGCGCCCGACTTTTTTCAGCACAACGCCGTTCTTCCCGACGACCATGCCTTTCTGACTGTCACGCTCGACCCAGATAATCGCGCTGATTGTGACGTTCTTCGTTTCGACATACTTTTCGATTTGCACGGTAAGACCGTAGGGCAATTCCTGATGCAGCATCAACGTGAGCTTTTCGCGAATGATCTCCGCCGCGTAAAACTCCTTGGACCGATCGGTGTGCATGTCGTCGGGAAACAGCGGCGGCGACTCCGGCAGAAACCCGGGAAGCATCGCCATGAGCTTGTCCAGATTATCGCCATTGGCCGCCGACACCGGCACGATCTCCGCGAAATCGTGCCGCGCAGACATCTGCACGAGTGCCTCGAGCAATTTTTCCTTGGGATTGATTTTATCGACCTTGTTCAGCAGCGCGATAATCGGCG
>JBATID010000004.1:0-1933 GCA_049667545.1 Woeseiaceae bacterium | reverse complement strand
CTTCAGACGTCCGCCGAGGCCGCTGCCGGTCATGATCGCCTCAGCGTACCGAACGTCCTTGCCGTACGGATAACCTGCCAGCGCGTGGCTGCGCCGTACGACTGTCGTATTCACGCCCGCCATGACGAACGGTGCCGTCCATGACTTCACATCGTCGCGGTAAATCGTCCCGGTCTGATCGCGCTCGTCGGGACCGTCGCGCTCTCCTTTTGGATTCAGCGAGTAGGGGTCGACGAGTATGCGGGCGACAGCACGATCCTTGCTGCTTTCTTCAAGAATATTCATCATGCTGGCGAGCGTGCCGCCACTGGCGGCGCCCTTGGTGGCTTTCACCAACAGAGTGATGGATTTGCAGTATTCGCCGAAGCGTTGCTTCGCCTCGTGTTGCAGAAACCAGGCGCCCATGTCCATCGGCACCGAGTCAAAGCCGCAGCAATGCACGATGCGGGCGCCAGTCTCCTGTGCGCGGTCATGGTGCTGATCGATCATCTTGCGGATCCACTGAACTTCGCCGGCAAGGTCGCAGTAATGCGTGCCAGCCTCGACGCACGCATCAACGAGCTCGGACCCGTACAGGGCATACGGGCCGACCGTGGTTAGCACGACGCGGGTGCGCGTCGCGAGTTGCAGCAACGAATCACGATTGGCGCTATCAGCGATGAAGATCGGCAAGCCTGCGGCTGCATCGCCAAGCTCCTCGCGCAAGCCCTCGAGTTTCTTCTCGTTGCGGCCGGCGATCGCCCAGTCAAGTTCAGCGCCAGCACCGTATTGTCGCAGCAGGTATTCCGCGACCAGTTTGCCGGTGAACCCGGTTGCGCCCCAGACAATCACATCAAATTCTCTGTCGGTCTTAAGCTCGCTCAAAGTCTTTTCTCCAGTAGTGCGACTTCTTTACTGCCGCCTTCGGTTTCCTGCGATCCGACGCGCACAAAGCCCAGATGCTCGTGATATCGCATTGATGATTCATTGGCGGGGCGCAGATTCACTTCGCAGGTCATCACGTCGACCTCGCCTTCAAGCGTTGCGGCGAAGTCGTCATAAAGGCGCGAACCGACGCCCAGTCGGCGCGCATCGCGCGCCACCGCAACGCGATCAACATAGCCAAAGTCCGGGTAATGTTCACAGAACCAGCGGTAGTTCGGGCTCTGGTACGCGAGGCCCGGGCGCAGACCGATGAGAAAGCCTGCCAGCGATTCCCCGTCTCTGACGATCCGAAAATAATGCGCATGTTCGGCAAACCAGCGCATTTCGGCCGCACTAACGCTGCTGACATGCGGCACCGAGGCCTCGTTCAGCTCGAGAACCTCTGTAAGGTCGGCGGTAGTCACGTCGGAAAATTTCATTGGGCCAGTGTACCCTGACGGACAACAGGATAAGCCGACAGTGCGACAAGTGACAGATTGCGTGGCTGTCAGATTCCACCACCTGTGGAGTGGGTAATGAGCTTTTATGAAGACAGGGTGCTCCCGCACCTGATAGACATTGCCTGCTCATCCAAGCCGAACCGCAAGCAGCGTGACAAGATTGTCCCGCTGGCTACGGGTGAGGTGCTTGAGATCGGTTTTGGCAGTGGCCTGAACTTGCCATTTTATGACGCGCAAAAAGTTGCCAAAATCTGGGCCCTCGAGCCCTCGGCGGGCATGCGACGCAAAGCCCAACCGATGGTCGAGGCATCCGCGATTGACGTTGAGTTCATTGATCTGCCCGCCGAGACCATCCCGCTCGAACCTGGCAGCGTGGATACGGTCGTTGTCACGTATGCGCTCTGCACGATTCCCGATGCGGTTACTGCGCTCGAGGGCATGCGGCAGGTGCTTAAGCCGGGCGGCCGGCTGCTTTTTTGCGAGCATGGAGTCGCGCCTGATGAAAACGTGCGTCGCTGGCAACGGCGCATGAATCCCGCCTGGGGTTGCGTGTCCGGGGGGTGCAACAT
>JBATID010000003.1:0-1906 GCA_049667545.1 Woeseiaceae bacterium | reverse complement strand
GACCGATGAAGAGCGCCGCGAGGCGCAGCAACATCATGCCGAGGTGGCTCAACGCCTCGAACGCCTGACGAACCGCGAGCGGGAAGTCTTCGACCTGGTTGTCACTGGCAAGCCGAACAAAGTCATTGCTTATGAACTCGGGGTCAGCCAGCGCACCGTCGAAATTCATCGTGCTCGCGTCATGGAAAAAATGCAGGCCAGGTCGCTTGCCGACCTCGTCAAGATGCATATGTCAGCCTGACAGCGGCACTATCAGGTTCGGGCCCGGCGGCGCTCGTCAAACTCGGCGCACTCAATGCACTCATCGGCGTAGGGATATACTTTGATGCGTCCCGGGTTGATTGGCAGACCACACTCCACGCACTTGCCGAAATCACCGCTGTCCATGCGCTGCAGCGCCGCGGAAATCTTCACAAGTTCGGCACGCGCCTCGTTGCCTAGCGCGTCGACGACTTCGTTGTCTTCCAGCTGCTTCGCCCGCTCTTTGGAATCGGCTTCATAACCACGCCGCAAGTTCAGAGAAATGCGTTCGAGGCGCGCGGTTAATTCGCTTTTTTTGCTTTGTAATTCGGCTCGCAGTGCATCCATCGACGCGGACGACATACCGTGCCCCTATTAGTCAACTATGCCCGCATCTAAGCGTACTTATCGGTTCTAAGAAATTAGTAAATCCACTTACGACCTAATAAGTAGTAACCGAGAGGCGCTAAGGAACTCGCCTTATGGAAAGCGCCTTTGCCGGGCGTATGCTCTGGATGAGACATAGCAATCTCTTCATCGGTAAACGTCGGGTGAGACCATGAGAAAGTTCTCCAAGGTCCTGGCGGTTGTTGACCCAACCGCGAAGGATCAGCCGGCCGTCGGACGTGCGGCATGGCTGGCGAAGCTCAGCGGCGCAGAGCTGGAATTACTCGTCTGTTATTACAATGAATATTTGAGCGGCGATCGACTGTTTGATTCGCCGTCTTTGGAAAAAGCGCGTCTGGAAGTCCTCCAGAGCCATGAAAAACAACTGGAGATTATCGCCGAGCCAATTCGTGCCAAAGGCGTCGTTGTCAAAACTTCAGCGATTTGGGATCACCCGCTTTATGAGGGCATTGTCAGGCACGCGACCGAAAGCCGCAGCGATATTGTCGTGAAGGACACGCACCATCACTCGGCAGTAACCCGTGCACTCCTGACCAATACGGACTGGAATCTCATCCGGACATGCCCGTTGCCTCTCTGGCTGGTCAAACCGCAGGAGGTGGCTGAAACCCCAATCTTCGTCGCGGCGATTGACCCGATGCATCAGCACGACAAACCGGCTGCGCTGGATGACGAAATACTGCACGTTGGCAAAGCGATTTCACGGCTGGTACACGGCGAGTTGCACGCCTTTCATTCATACGACCCGCGTATCGCTGTCGCGACGGCGACCGCGAACGCTTATATCCCGGTATCGCTGCCTTTCGACGAGATCGAAAAGCAAATGCACGAAGATCACCAAAAGCGATTTAGCGAGATCACTGAGTTCCACAAACTCGATGCAGACAAAGCCCACCTTGTTGCCGGGCTGACGCATGAAGAACTGCCGCTGATCGCGGCACAACTCAACGCTGATGTTGTGGTCATGGGTGCTGTTGCGCGCAACCGTTGGAAACGACTGTTTATCGGCGCAACCGCCGAGCGCACGCTGGAACACCTGCCCTGCGACCTGCTGATTATCAAACCCGACTGGTTCCAGACTCCCGTCGACCTCGACAGCCACGAAGCCGCTTGATTCCTACCAGGATCCGATATGATCCGATATGCCGGAGCGTTCTCGCGCAGGCCGGCACCACTAGTCCAGCGGCACTTCGCCGGTACGGATTGCATGCCGCGCCGCCGCGAGCAGCCGATTCGTATCGATCGGCTTGCTCATCAA
>JBATID010000002.1:0-15961 GCA_049667545.1 Woeseiaceae bacterium | reverse complement strand
TGCCCATCGCCGCCCGCCGCGCCGATGCGCTCGCCGAACTCGCCGCGACATACATGAACAACAGCGAATCATCGGGGTCGACCGCGGACCGCTACCAGGTCGTGGTGCACGTAGCTGCGGGAGCGACAGATTCTAACGATGCCCATATCGAAGACGGCCCCCACGTTTCCGCGGTAACGTCCCGACGCATTGCCTGCGATTGCTCTGTCGTGGGCATCAAAGAGGACGAAAACGGTGAACCGTTGTCCATTGGCCGCCGATCGCGCTCCATTCCACCGCCAATGCGGCGTGCATTACGCGCCAGGGATGGCGGCTGCCGTTTCCCGGGCTGCACCAACACCCGATTTGTGGACGGACACCACATAGAACACTGGGCCGATGGCGGAGAAACCAGCCTGGACAACCTGGTGCTGCTTTGCAGGCACCATCATCACCTGGTGCACGAGGGTGGGTTTGCCTGCGAGAAGACGGGCGCTGGCGAAATCCTCTTCAGGGACCAGCGAGCTCAGCCGCTGGCAAATTGGGCGGCGTTACCGACCGGTGTCGACTTTCACGATGTACAGGCATGGATGGATCGCGAGTTCTTCGAAGCCGATATCGATAGCGAGACGTGCACCGCGAAATGGCACGCGGGGGAGAGGATGGATTGGGATATGGCGGTGGGGGCGTTGTTTTGAGTTGGTGTTAACCGGACACATGGTTAACGCTTAGCCGCCGTAAAACCACCCGCTCCGGCTTTTTACCCTGTCGTTCACGCACTGTGTTCGCTGCCTGGATCAACTGGCTGTAAATCGGCGTGCAAGAATGACCCACTTACGGGGCCAGGTGTCAGGACGAACTGGGAAAAACCTGATCAGCGAGCGAAGGATACAAACGGCGGCAGATTTGCCGACGCCGTTCAAGGTCAGTCAGGTCAGGGGCGATCGATGCCTCGACGAACTCACGTGCTGCATCGAACATCCGGATGCCAGTCAAAAACCGAGTTTCCGGACTCATTGCGGCATAGCGGTTTCGTACATACTCAAGAACGTCGGGCGCGGTATCATTCATCAATACATTCCTGCAACAGATGGTCGACGCCCAGTGCAGAGGACCATCTTCGCAGATAGTCTAGATCAGGCTGCGTGGAAAGCAAGTTTCGCGCATCGCCAAGTTGCATTTCGGACCGAGAATCTCTCGCCCAAAACAGCTTTGACAGAATGAGGTCTTCTTTGCTGACGATCCACAATTCTAGCTCACCAACTCGAATCCGTTGGCGACGCTCGAATTCCAGTCGACGGTACTCGGTCTCCTTCTTGACGATGAAATCGACCTTGACGACACTATCGAAATGCACGACGTTGAACATTGTGTGCTGCCTGGCAGCATCGAGTACAGCGTCGGCCGACACGTAGTAATCCCCTTGAAACAAGGCAACGATTTTCGCTGTATCGCTTTCGACAAGTGAAACAACAATGTCGATGTCACGCGTCATCCGGGGCTGCGAATAGTAGTTCATGGCAACCGAACCGGTGAGCATGTATTCGAAGCCCGCGGACTCAAACCGGGACACAACGTCGGATAATACGGCGAGCTCGAGACTCTCGGACATGGCCAAATTATACGTGCAAGTGCGACCGCAAGATTGCACTTATTCGCTCAGACCGCTCAATGATCCGGCACAGTGTGCAGCGCCCTCCGAAGTCAGGGGGCTGAGTTCTCACTCTTCGGGCGGCTTCGCCATCTTGGTTCGCATCGCGCCATGGGATGGCGTTGCAGTTCGATGTGGCGTTCTGGCAATCTGCCCGCCCGGTTTTCTCGTCCTCGGTGGCCGAACCGGTATACTCATCGCCCAGCCAGACCTGACGCCGTTGCAAATCATTCTTGTCGTGGCGCGAAACTGATATGAAAGCACTGTTTCTTGCTCCCGTAGTTCTCAGCATTGCCGTACTTTTCCCAAGTGTAGGTACACACGTAATGCGGCAGTTTCGACTCATCAGGTTCCTGTTCATGCAGCCTTCTGTCGGTAGTGCAGTCGACGCCGCTATATCTGGAGAAACGACGCGTCCGCAAGCACGCGCAGCGGTATGCAGTCGCTTTCGCCATTGATGACCGGCGACCGATCAGTCCGGGTGCAGGCACCGGCGTAGCGTCCGGAGACGGAGAACGTGTTCAACTGCACGTTGAGACCGGCGACGACGGGCAGCGGCGCGAGCTGTTGGTAGATTTGTTCGCGGTCACCGAAACTTCCCTCGGTCTCCGCGCGCAATCGGTCATCGCGCCCGTAGATACTGATATTGGCTCCGCCCCGTCCTACGATCGGTTTCGCAACGTAACCGCTGGCGCGGAGTTCATCCGTAAGTTCGTAGCTGGATCTCAGCAGGTACGGGGATTCAGGAAACAACGAAAACAATACCGGCAGTATCGCCTTGTTGCTCGGAATAAGGGTCCACAGTGGCTCGTACACCATGATCTCGGGACGCAACAATACGTCGACCAGGCGAGGTGGGTCATCCGGTATCTGCCCGTGTCCGAAATGGCGCAAACGAATCTCGTCCTCTTCGCATTCCTGACGCAGCTGATCGAGCGCTGTCTCCCACGACCAGGTCTTCCAGACCCGCCTGATGCGCTCGCCGTCGGTATCGAGAATTGCGCCGTCCTTACCCCAGGACAAGCCGGTCACGCCCGTGATGATCTTGCTGCGGACGCCAGCCGCCAGCATCGCTTCCTGCATGTACAGGGCATGGTAGCTTTCCTCGAGATCACGATCGCGCATGATGTGCACGGTTTCGCTGATGTCGCTGTGCAGCCATGCGTCTTTCAGAAGTTCGCCGAGCAACGCGCCGGCATCCTCGCCTTCGTCGCAACCGACGTTTCTCGCCCAGCTGCCCTGCAGGCGCCCGGTCTCGAGATGACAGGATGCCGAGTCGCAGTTGTATTCGTAAAGCTTGATGCCGCGTTCCGAAAGCATGAAATCGAAGCGGCCTGTGATCATCTGGCTGCGTCGATTGCTCCAGGACTGCCGGATCTTTTCCCATAGCGCGCGCGGCAGATTGAAGTATTCGAGCTGCGACTCGTCGCTCAGCACATGGTCAGTCGCATGCATGAACAGCGCGTGCAGTTCGTTGGTGGCACGCTTCAGTTCGGCCTGCGCGGTCTCGGAAATACAGAAATACAGGCTCCTCAGCGATTCGTCCCTGGTCAGAACATGATCGCCCATCTTCTTCAGGTAGGCAGCTTCGGCGGGTCGTTCGATTTGCAGCCACTGGCGTTTGCTGTTCGCTTGCGGCGCAGCACGACGCGCGAGCACCCCGAACAGGCGTGGATCCGGTGGCACAGTCGATTCCGCGTACGTGTCGTCCTCTGTCTGCACGACCCAGCCGAGTATGGCGGCGCTGCCTGCGGAACATTCGAGGCGGTAATTGCCGTCTTTGGATATCGTGGCGGGAATCTGCCGCGAATAATTCTGACCCGCCGGCCAACACTGGTGGCGATAGTTTTGTTCGACCACGCGCACAAAGGCGTCCGTGACCTCGGTGACGATCGCAACGTGACCGGTCGTCTCGAATTCGCCGCCCTCGTTCCAGATCAGCAGGCAGCCATACTCGGGTCGGCGCTTCGATCCGTTTCGAAACGACCGCAGCGGAAGTATCCTGTTCTCACCTGCGACGCGGACGGTATCGAGGTGGAAAATATCGTATGCCATCGCGACATCGTCAAACACGTAGCCAACGTTCAGGTACAGCCAGCGTCTCGCGAATTCGACGCACTGCCACTTGTAGCCCATGTATATGTCGTCGATGTAGTTGCGATATGAATGTCGTGTCGGCAGCTCCCTGTCGTCGGCCGAGTCATAGTCGCTGGAATAGACGGCGACATTGCCGGGGGCTACACCAAGCACGGTGCCGAACGGTTCGTGGATTTTCCTGGCGTCGGTATCCATCACTATCCAGCGTGCCCGTTACTGCATTTCAGGGTCTTGGCAAAAATAATCTTGTCGTCGCCCGGCGCATAAAAATCCTCGAGGCGCGCCTCGACACGATAACCCATTCGCTCATAGAATCGCCGGGTGGGGTTGTATTGTTGCCGGCCGGATGTATCGACAAACATGCGCCTGGCTCCCTGTTGTATTGCCAGTCGCTCGGTTTCACACAGCAACTCGCCACCAAGGCCCTTGCGTTGTTGTCCCGGAGCTACTGCAATCCAGTACAGGTCGTAACTGCACGCAGTCGCCGGAATCGGGCCGTAGCAGGTGTAGCCCAGCAGCTGGCCGGGATCACCCCGGTTATCCGCAAGCACAAACTGGTAGCCGCTTGCCGCGCCGTGAGACAGGGTTTCCTCGACAAGTTCGACGGCAACCTGCTGTTCCGCTTCGGAAAAGAAGCCGGTCTCGGCGACCAGCGCGTGCACCGCCGCGGCATCGCTTTCCTGCACGGTCAATCGCCAGCGCATCATCTTCTTCCGGTTTTTCTTGCCGGCGCGGCCGCCGCAACGCCCGCGATGCCATCCCAGAGACCAGTGAAAAAGTTGCGCGCATTGACGCCCAGGGTCTGCGTCTTGTAGCCGCCTTCCTGCACAACCAGCGTTGGCAATGACAAGCTGCCGATCAGCCGGCCGTTCTCGCGGAAGTCTTTGGCCAGCAGCGAAAACGAACCCGTCGGATCGCCCTTCGCTGTATCCAGGCCAAGGGCGAGTACGAGAAACTGCGGGTTGTACTTGCGAATTTTTTCGAGCGCGCCCGTCAATACCTTGCGATAGGCCTCGCCGTCCAGGTTCTCGCGCAAAGGCAGGTTGAGATTGAAACCCTTGCCGTCGTCTTCGCCTTTTTCGTCCTCGAAGCCGGAGAAGTAGGGGTAGCTGTCGCGCGGGTTACCGTGAATCGAAATCGTGAAAACGTCCTTGCGTTGGTAGAAAATATCCTGCGCACCGTTGCCATGGTGATAGTCGATATCCAGCAAGGCCACCTTGCCATGGTCGCTGAGATGATGCGCTGCGACGGCACCCGAATTGAAGTAGCAGAAGCCGCCAAACGCCTCGGTCTCCGCGTGATGACCCGGCGGTCGAACAAGCGCATAGGCGACGCGACCGCCGTCGAGCAGCCAGTCCGCGCCGGTCATCGCGCAGTTCACGGCGCCGCGGGCCGCCTTGTAGGCATTGGCGTTCAGCGGCGTGAAGGTATCGATGCAGTAATAGCCGGCGCGCAACGGCAAATCCCTCGGCGGGCGAGTGCGATTGCGGGACGGAAACACGTAAGGGTATACCGACTTGCCCGGCGGCACGTTCGCGCAGGCTTTCTGCAGAAACTGCACAAACGCAGGCTTGTGGACTTTCTGGATGCTCGCCAGACCGTATTTTCGCGGTGCCAGCGGCTCAAAGCATTTCGTCTTGTCGAGCTCTTTCGTGATTGAAGAAATACGCACCGGCGCTTCGACGTAGCCGCGGTCATTGACATGATGAATCCAGTGACCTTCATTGACGATCAACGCAATGCGTCGTTGTTTGGGGCGATTCTCGGCCATGGCATCGCCCGCGCCGGCGTGGCGCGCCTCGCGCAGCTTTACCGGATCATCCTTTATCGACGTGACGATCTTGTCGATGTAGGCGGGCGGACAGACGTTGCCATACTTGCGTTCGAGTATCGCGCGCACGATTTCGCGAGTATCGTCGCGGCCAAGGGGCAGCTTCTGGCCGAGGTCGTCGAATACAAGGTACGGAGGGTCGGCGTCGTTTTCGAGCAGTGGTGTCTCGTAAGCCGTGTTCGCCAGCGGGCGTGCTCCGTAGCGTTCGTAGAATCTCAGGCGCGCCGCATTTTGCCGCCGGATCGCGGGGTTTGGCGACAGCGCGGGATCGTCGGGCAGGCACTCGAGAAAAATCCCGACCACACCGAGTTGCAATGCCTCCTCGCGGACGCGCTCGTAGAGCGCCCCGCCGATGCCCCGACCGGTTTCGCCACGACCGGCACAGATATAGTCGAGGTAACAGAAGTTCAGATCCGGCGCGTGCAGCAGCATGGCGAAACCGCGAACCGTTGCATTGCCGTCCTCTGCCACGAGCAGGATCGAGCGAAAGCGATACTTCATCGGGTTCGCAAGCTGTGCCGGCAGCCTGGCAATGTCCTTCTCGCTCAGGTCGTTGAATTGCACGCGCAGCATCGCCTGCACCTGCGAGAGCAGCTGGCGATTCGTTGGCGTCGTTACATCGAAGATTTTGTGAATTCGGAACATTGGTCAGTCCCGCGCGGCGGCGGTGATCAGCTCGATGAGCCGTGAGTAAGAGCGCCCCGATTCGGTCGCCGCCGCGACGAAACCCGCGTCAGGTGTCAGGCAGGGGTTGGCGTTGATCTCGAGCACCCACGGCGTACCCGCGGCATCCAGCCGCACATCCACCCGCGCGTAGCCCCGCAGATCAAACACTTCCCAGCACTGCAGTGCGATTTCGCACAGCCGTCGTTGCTCGGTCGCGGCCAGCTTCGCAAAGACGCGCTGCGTCGCGTGGTACTCGGGAGCCGCCTCGTCCCACTTCGCCGCGTAGCCGACAATCTTCGGCTTGCCCCGGGGATAGTCGACGAAGGTCATCTCGGCAATCGGCAGGACCTGCGGCCGTCCATCCACCTCGATCAGCGACACGTTGAATTCCCTGCCGTCAACAAACGACTCGGCGAACCAGTCGCCTCCGTACAGCATCCGGCATCGTTCGATTCTTTTTCTGGCCGCGTCCGCGCTGTTGACGACACAACCATCGTCCATGCCGAACGATGCATGCTCCCAAACGGATTTGACGATCCATGTTGATTTCTTGTCGTCACGATCATTACTCAGCGCCAGGTCCGGCGGCGTGGGTATGTTGTTGGAGCGCATCCAGTGCTTGGCAAGCAGTTTCTGCGAACTCAGATACAGCGCGTCGCTTCCCGAGCCGGTAAATGCCACGCCGATTGACTGCAGTACTGACGGCACCAGGTGAATCAAGCGACCGTCGCCGCCGAGCGACTCAACGAGGTTGAATACCAACGCGGGTTTGCGACGAACGATTTCCGCTCGCATCGCGGCAAGGTCCAGGTCGGCTGGCAATACGCTGACCGACCAGTGGAAGGCTTTCATCGCCGCAGAGACATGTGTCACCTGGGCAAGGACATCGACTTCATCGGGTCGGGCGTCGGCAGCCATGTCCTCGTGCAATACCAGCACGGATCGTGGGGAGTGCCTCATCGCGTCGGCGTCAGTGACTACCTGGCGCCCCGGGCATCGGCAATCCGCGGCTGAACCTGCCGCTCCAGGGCAGACTCCATGATTCGGCCGATCAACGTTTCGTAGTTGATGCCTGCCAGCTTCGCCATGATCGGAAGGTCTGAATGCTCGGGATGCATGCCGGCCAGCGGATTGACTTCGATGAAGTGCACCTGACCGTGCTCGTCCTGACGCAGATCGATGCGACCAGCGTCGCGACAGCCGAGCGCGCGCCAGGCCCGTAAGGCGAGGCTTTCGACGCGACGCTTCAGCGCGCCTTTGGGCAGCAGCTTGTATTCGACCAGCTGCTCGCAGTTTTCCTTGTTGCGATACGAGTAGACATCCAGGTCCGCACCGTCCAGCAACTCGATCTCGAGTGTTCCAAGCGCCGTCGCTTTGTTGCCGCTGCCGACGATTCCGACTGTGAATTCGCGGCCGGGAAGAAAGCGTTCGACGAGTAGCGGCTGCCGATGCTCGGCGAGCAGCTTTCGGCAGATCGTGCGGAGCTCGGCAGCGTCATTGACTTTCGATTCAGCGCTGACGCCTTTGCCAGTGCCTTCCGCGATCGGTTTTACGAACAGCGGAAAGTCGAGCGCAACCTTGTTTGCGTCTGCCAACTTGTGAATGACGGCATAGTCGGGTGTCGCGATATTTGCCGCGCGCACCACGTCCTTGGTCATGCCCTTGTGCAGCGTGACTGCGCACACGAGCGTATCCGAGAACACGTAGGGAATCTCGTAGGCATCGAGCAATGCCGGGACCTGGGCCTCGCGGCCTGTGCCGTGCATGCCTTCGCAGATATTGAACACCAGGTCCCAGGTGTCGCCGGCGGCGAGCCGGCCCGTCAGCTGCCTGATGTTGCCGATGCGATCCACCTTGTAACCCAGGCCGCGCAGTGCGGACTCGATACTGTCTATGGTATCCGCGCGATCGAACTCGGCCGTTTCTATTTCACTGTAGCCGGCTTCCAGGTAAGCATCGCGCAGGTCGTAAGTCAGGCCTACGCGGAACGATGTGTTGCTCATGATTGCGCTCCCGGCACAACGGTCAGCGAATGGTCGGGGTCGGGATATCGGTAGACACCGCCGTCGTAACTCCGCAATAGCAGGTCGTCGCCGTCATAACCCAGCGTGTAGTCCGGCGCGACAGGAATCTTGCCACCGCCGTCTGGGGCGTCGACGACAAAGGTCGGTACCGCGTAGCCGGTGGTGTAGCCGCGAAGGCCGCGAATGATCTCGACGCCTTTGGATACGGGCGTGCGAAAATGCGCGGATCCCGAGATCGGGTCGCACTGGTACAGGTAGTAAGGCTTCACGCGGTTGCGCAACAGCCCGTGGACCAGTGTCTTCATCGTCTCGACGTCGTCGTTCACGCCTTTCAGCAGCACGGTCTGACTGCCCAGCGGAATGCCGGCATCGGCCAGGCGGGCACAGGCTTCCGCAACTTCCGGCGTCAGTTCATCCGGATGCGTGAAATGCAGGCTCATCCACAGCGGGTGATAGCGCTTGAGAATCCGCGTCAAAGCAGGCGTGATACGCATAGGCTGAACGACCGGTTGCTTGCTGCCGATGCGAATGAATTCGACGTGGCGCATCTTGCGCAGCCGCTTCAGGATGTACTCGAGTCGATCGTCATCGAGGCTGAGCGGGTCGCCGCCGGAAATAAGCACGTCGCGAATGGCTTTGTTGCCGTCGATGTAGTCAAGCGCGAGCTCGATGTCGGACTTCTTGACGCTGCGTTCGCCGACCGAGCCGACCATGCGCGCACGCGTGCAGTAGCGGCAATATACCGAGCAGAAGTTGGTGACCAGCAACAGCACGCGGTCCGGGTAGCGATGCACGAGGCCGGGTACGGGGCTGTGCTTGTCTTCGCCAAGCGGGTCGGCGTTCTCGCCGCGTGAGGTCTCGTATTCGCCGAGCACAGGCACGATCGTACGCCGAAGTCCCTGTGTCGGATCCTTCGGATCCAGCAGGCTCGCGTAGTAAGGCACGATGCCGAGCGGCAGCGCGCCGTTGTGGCGCTTGATCGCCGCGAGCTCCTCGGGCGACAGCTCGATAATTCTTTCGAGGTCGGCCAGGGTGCGGATGCGATTGCGGTTCTGCCAACGCCAGTCATTCCATTCGTCGATGGCGGCGTCCGGATAAAAGCGGCGCTTGAATTCCGACGATCGTTCCGACACCTGGAACTTCGAGCGCTCGCGCTTCTGGCGAGTCTCGACGAGACGGGTGGCTGACGTTACGTCGGTGGGTAAAGTGTTTTGAGAATAGGAGTGGGCGCGGGGCGCACCTCCCGGAGGTTCGTCCGTTGTGTCGCGGGCGGTTTTCATCGTAAGTCCTGAAGCGCAGTTGGGCGACCTGCTGGTAAAAACCGGCCCGGCCCGTCGGGTCGTGCGTGCGTTTTGCCCGCCTATTTCGCGCGACTATATTCTCAGCTTGCTCAATGTCAATAAGTAAATTCGGTCGGTAGCCGTCCGTCCGCTCAAGGGCTTGTCAGGGGGTACCAATACGTCACTGCGCCACCGGTGAGTCGGGTAATAGTTGTGCGCCTGTTTCTGATCGAGATAGCCGAAATAGTGATCAAACCCGTGCCGGCGCGGACTCTCCCCGTCACCTGGTCTACGGAGCCTCATTTGCCGACGAGGCCGGTCCGGTAACCGGCTTCGCCGTCCCGGCCCTCCGCGCGGCCCCTTTTTGTTCGTTATTACAGCCGCTTAGCGCACTGGATACGCGATCGCGTATAAAAAAAAATTATGCGCGTTCCCGTATATTGACACCTTATACGCATTCGCGTATAGACGTATCAGGAAGGAGATTTCTCATGATGCAACGCGCACGCACAGCCAAACAAATCGGGGCGATCATTCGCCGCGCGCGGCGCAATGCCGGGCTCACACAAACCGAGCTCGGCAAGAGGATTGGCTTGCGTCAGGCCACGGTCTCAAAACTTGAGGCCGGGCAACCCGCGACGCGGCTCAGCACTTTGCTTGATGTCCTTACGGCGCTCGGATTGGAAATCATTATCGACAAGCGCGGCAGCGGGTCAGCCAAAAACCTTGAGGACTTGTTCTGATGGCGAGGAAGAGCGCAAACATACCGCTCGATGTCTACCTGAACGCGCGCCTTGTCGGGCGGCTCCGGCGCGAGACTTCCGGCGCGATCGAGTTTCAATACGATCAGAGCTGGCTGGATTGGGAAGATACATTTGCGGTGTCATTGTCCTTGCCGCTGCGTGAAGATCGCTATGCCGGTGATCCGGTCATCGCTGTCTTCGATAACCTGCTGCCGGACAACGACGATATTCGCAAAAAAGTCGCAGCGCGCAGTGGTGCGGACGGCATCGATCCCTATAGTCTGCTCGCCGCGATTGGCCGCGATTGTGTAGGCGCGCTGCAATTCCTGCCGGACGGCATTAAGCCTGGTAAAGCCGGTGAGGTTAAAGCCAAACCCGTCAGCAACGAAAAGATCGGTGAGAAGCTGAAGAACCTTGCGACCGCGCCACTGGGCATCGACGACGATCCGGAATTTCGGATTTCAATTGCGGGAGTGCAAGACAAGACGGCCCTTCTATGGTGGGATGAAAAGTGGCACAGGCCATCGGGAACGACTGCGACAACCCATATTCTTAAACCTCAGATCGGAGATCGCGACGGACGTGACCTAACGCACAGCGTTGAGAATGAGCATTTCTGCATGCGGATTCTCGCCGAGCTGAATATTCCCGTTGCAGATACCGACATTGTTGATTTTGACGGTCAAATCGCGCTCGTTGTCGAGCGGTTTGATCGCCGCTGGACGAGCGACGGACGACTGCTGCGCGTTCCACAGGAAGATTGTTGCCAGGCGTTGTCGATTCAGCCAACCAGGAAATATCAGGCTGATGGCGGTCCGAGCATGGCCGGTATGTTCGAGTTCCTCAAAGGCAGTGACGATCCCGATTACGACCAGCTAATGTTCCTCAAGGCACAAATGGCCTTTTGGCTACTCGCAGCGATAGATGGTCATGCCAAGAACTTTAGCGTGTTCCTGTATCCGCAAGGCGGTTTTCAGCTCACGCCGCTCTATGATGTGATGTCAGCGCAGCATCTATTTGACCTTAAGCAAATCCAACGCAAGCAGCTAAAGCTCGCCATGTCAGTTGGCAACAGCAATCACTACCGCGTCCCTGAATACATGGTTGAAACCGCGTTGGGCCGGACTCGCCGCGTTCTTTTACTGGAATGACAAGATGGCATTCGAACAGGCTTTGCTGGTTGCCAGGTCGCAATCAATCGATTTTGTTGATCTCAGGCGCTGGGCAAATCGCTCCGCCCCTGGCCACCACTTGCGGACACCTATTTCGGCAGCAGGAACGATTCCGAGTTCGCTGAAAAATAGTCCTGGCAATATTCGTAGAATCTTTGCGTTACCCGCGTCATTGGTGCGTCAGTGGAAGTCATGAACGCATACTCGTGCTTTACGTTAGGGCTAAAGCGACGGAATACTATCTGGCGGTTCGCGTAAAGTAATCCAAGCATCTCAATGATGATCGCAATGCCGACTCCGCCCCTGGCGAAGGCGCAGGCCGTGCCCACGGTATGTGTTTCTATTCGCACATTCATATCTACACCCGCATCTTCGAAGGCGTCGTCGATCTGCTGGCGAGACACACGACCCTTGCCGAGCAGTATCAGCTGCTCGCCGGCAAGATCGGTGACATTGATCACTTCATGCGACGCCAGGTGATGGCCTCGCGGCAGGGCGCAGACTGTTCCCGAGGATATCAGCGGTTTGCAGACGAGCCCGGGATGCTCGGACGGCAGCTTGACGAAGCCGCAGTCGACCGCCCGCAGGGCGACCATGTCGCGTGCGATTTCGACGCTCTCGGAGTCGAGATTCACGCGCACGTTGGGATGTTGTTTGATGAAGCCCGAGATCACCCGCGACAGGATGCCCTCGGCGAAGCTCGGTGGCGAGACGATCGTCAGCTCGCCGAAATCGGAATTGCGGAGGTTGCGCGCAAGATCGGATACGCGTTCGATACTTTGCAGTGCGATGTCGACCTGCTTGTAAAAAGTCAGTGCCTCATCGGTCGGGATCAGGCGTCCCTTGCTGCGGTGAAAGAGCGGAAATCCGACCGCGTCCTCCAGCACACCAAGCAGCCGGCTGACGGCCGGTTGTGTCAGCTTCAGGTGCTTGGCGGCGGCGGTTGCCGAGCCCTGCTCGATGATGGTCCGGAAGCATTCGAGGCTTCTCAGGTTGGTCCTGAAGGCGGCATGCTGGTCCTTGCGCATCGTTTGTTTCCTGTCATCTCCGCCCCGTCGGGAATGGCATTACTATAACAAAACCTTATGTTCTGATGCTTTTTTGTAATGATATAGCATAGGTGACAGGGCGTCGCTAGACTCGGCGGCAACACGGGGGTACCTGCGCAACCGCATCGCGCGGGACCGTTTCATGTCAGGGGAGAGTCACAGTGTCCAATGTATTCCATGCACGTAACACCATTCTGCTAACGCTGATTGGCGCGCTCGCGGCAATTTATGGCCCGCCGGCGTTAGCGCAAAGCAATGACGCGGCCTCGATCGAAGAGGTCGTTGTAACCGGCTCGCGCATCAAGCGGCAGGACGAGGTGTCCAACAGTCCGGTCCAGACACTCAACGAGGACGACCTGCGAATCGATGGTTCGTTGTCGATCGGTGAGACGCTGCAGACGATGCCATCAGTGGGTTCGAGCTTGAACTCGAACGGCTCGGCGGGCACAAGCCACGGTTCAAGTAGCCTCAATATGCGCAACCTGGGCGCGAACCGCAGCCTCGTGCTGGTTAACGGTCACCGCTGGGTCAACGGTGCGGGAACGCGCGGCTTTCGCGACTTTGTCGATATGAACACGATCCCGCAGGCGATGATTCAGCGCGTCGAGGTGCTGCAGGATGGCGCCACCGCGATCTACGGTGCCGACGCCATTGCCGGTGTCGTCAACCTGCAAACCTATAAGGACTTCGAAGGCCTGCGGGCGAAAGCCTACTTGGGTAGCAGCAGTGAAAGCGATCGGGACACCACCAACATCGACGTCCTGTTTGGCCGCAACTTCGGCGCGACCAACCTGATGATGGCGGTTACCTATGTCGATCAGGATCCGATCTACACCCAGGATCGCTCGCTGACCGCTATCCCGTTGAACGGTCTCGCCGCAGGCACGCCCGAAGGCCTGTTCCGTGAAGCAGGCCTGGCCGCGGTCGTTGGCTTTACGCCGCCGACTGCCGGTATCACACGCGATCCCGGCACGGACGGCAGCGTAATCGGTAACTGGCGCGCGGTCGACTCGGCGAATGACCGGTTCAATCGCTATGCGAACAACTATGTCATAGCACCGCTGGAGCGAACTTCTGTGTTCCTGCAAAGCACGACTGAAATCAGCGATACGTTGTCGCTCAGCGTCGAGGCGATGTACAACGAACGCAAATCGGACCAGTTGTTCTCGGCAGCCCTGTCCACCGTCCGCGGTGGCAGCCGCGGTTTCGTGATTGCGAATGATCCGGCCGTCAACCCGTTCGGCATCGAATTCTCGGGCTCTGATTTCCGTCATGACAGCTTCATGGTCGAAAACGGGCAGCGCGACAACGTGCAGGACGTCGAGACGACGCGCTTTGGCGTCGGACTTGACGGCGGTTTCAGCAACGGCTGGAGCTGGGATGCTTTCCTGTCGTTCGCCAAGAACGAGGCGACCTTTAGGTCGGTCAACCAGGTCGATCTCGATCGCCTCGCGCTGGGCTTGCTGAACTGCGATACGAGCGGCATCGCGGGCGATGTTTCCGACATCGCTGCAGGCTGTGTGCCGGTAAATCTTTTCAATACGTTGACGCCGCAGATGGTCGACTACATCAACTTTACCGGCCGTGACGTCAACAAGGCGGAGCAGACGGACTTCACGTTCAATGTCACCGGCGATCTTTACGAGATGCCGGCTGGCACGCTGGCATTTGCCGCCGGCGTCGAACATCGCAAGGAAGAAGGCCTGGATACGCCCGACTCCAATATCAATGCCACCCCGCGCATCAATACGTACCGTGCGACTTCGTCCGCACCGCGCGATGGCACCGACGCCGATTATGATCTGAACGAACTGTACGTGGAGTTCAGTGTGCCGCTGCTGGCCGATCAACCCGGTGCGCAGAGCCTGACGCTCGATCTTGCGGCACGTTACTCCGACTACAGTACGTTCGGTGACACGACCAACAGTAAGGTAGGACTGGGTTACCGCCCGGTCGACGCGCTGCTGATCCGCGGCACCTGGGCAGAAGGCTTCCGGGCGCCGTCCCTGCTGGAGTTGTTCGAGGGAACGCGCGCAACCAGCATTCCCGTCACTGATCCCTGCGACGGCGGTGGCGCCGGACTGCCCGGTTGTGCCGGCGTTCCCGACACCTACGTGCAAATAGCAGGCAACGCGCCGGCCACCGTGGGTGGCAATCCGACGCTGCAGCCGGAGACCTCCGAGAACGTCTCGTTCGGCTTTGCCTGGACGCCGGAATTCCTGGAGGGCAGCAGCCTGACCCTGGACTGGTACGACATTCAAATCGACGACACGATCGCCGAGTACGGTGCTCAGAACCTCCTGGATTTATGCGCAGTCAGTGGTCAACGCTGTAACTTTATTCAGCGCGATTCAAGCGGTGAAATCGTCAACGTGATCGACGGCCCGATCAACCTCAACAGCACCTCGGTGGAGGGCATCGACATTGTTGCGCGGTACAACACCGACGTCAGTTTCGGCAATCTCGACTTCCAGCTGTCGATGTCCAAGTTGAACGACCTGACGATCGAGTCGACCTTAAGCGACGGCAGCATTCTCGTCGAGGACAAGGTCGGCACGTCGGCCAGCCGCGAGTCGTACCCGAAATGGCGCAGCCTGCTACGGGCCCAATGGAACCGGGACGCCTGGAGCGCCAACTACTCTGCGCGTTACATCGGCAAGACCACAGAAACGGCCGGTGGCGAACCGCGCGGTATAGCGTCCGTGACTTACCACAACATTGCCGGTATCTATCGCTTCAGCGATGCCCTGCAGGTGCGCGTCGGTATCGATAACGTCGCTGACAAGCAGCCACCATCGTCACTGACGAACACCAACATCAATTTCGACCAGAACACCTACAATCCGGTCGGTCGTTTCATGTACGTGCAGCTGACGTACGACGCGGCGCTCTGATGAGTTGAAGCGCCACCGCCCGAATTCGGAATTCGGACGGTGGTGCCTCACTTCGGCCTCGATAACGTAGTATCCGAAACGCGCCCACCTGAAACCCTGGTCCCGATGAAGAAGCCGCCCGACACACCGAAAATCGCGCAGCATGTCAACCCGATCGTGATCATGATCGGTATTCTCTTGCTGGCCACGGCGCTGACTTACGTCGTCGACTCGGGCGCGTTCGAACGGGACGGCCGCCTGGTCATACCGGGAAGCTATCAGCCGCTGGCGAAAGACGTGTCCGTACTCGGCTTGTTCGCCGTGCCCTCGGCGGATAATGAGGTCGCTCCAGTCAGCCTGATCGGCACGGCGCTCGCCATTCCGGAGGGACTGGAACGGATGGCGGGCCTGATCTTCATGGTGCTGATGATAGGCGGGATGTTCGGCATCGTGACCCATACGGGCGCCATTGACGCGGGCCTGGAGAAATTGCTGAGCAGTGTCCGTGGCAATGTCTACGTACTTGTGCCGGCGCTGATGCTGGTGTTCGGTGCCGGCAGCAGTTTCCTGGGACTGGCTTCCGAGTACCTGCTGAT
>JBATID010000001.1:0-3337 GCA_049667545.1 Woeseiaceae bacterium | reverse complement strand
CTTGGTAATGAAGGTCATTATTGTCGCCGACCAGACGTGGCTGTGCGTCGTATCTGGATCCGATTCTTCCGCCAGGTGAATGCCAAGCGCATCCGACATCGCGTCGGCGACGGCAATGACGAAGATGCCACCAAGTACCGCCGTAATCGATCCCGTGCCGGAATTCAGCCCGACCAGCAAACCGATGGTTGTGATTACGCCCGAGGTCGCGCCGAAAAAGATACCGGTACGCGCACCGTCGCTATTGAAGAACCCCATACTGTCTCTGCTCAATTCAACTCAAGTTCATGCTGTACAAGCTAATTTCTTCTTGTTCTCCCGGCATTGTAATGCCTCGCTGCAAGTTTAGGCCAAGTTTCTCGAGGAGGCTCACGGACGCTTTGTTCGATGCGGCTGCGACAGCCAGAATATTGATATTAGTGCCCTCTCATCGCGTCCTGACTTGCCACCAGGAATAAATGAATTGCTGACTCGAGCCAGTCGGCGTCACGTGGTCGTGCAGCTCATGATGCTGCAACTCGAAGTGTGCATCGAATATCTCCTGCAACTTCTCGATGCTGTAACGGCAGATTTCAAGGCCGCTGCAGCGCAGCGGGCCGTCCGGGCCGAAGGTCGACAACACCAGGTGACCCCGCGGCCGCAATGTCGCAAGCAGCGCGTCGCGGTAGCGCCCGCGATCATGCTGTTCGACAAGAAAATGAAAAACGGCACGGTCATGCCAAAGAGCGTATTGACGCGTGGGCGAGAACGCCGTCACGTCGGCCGTCACCCAGTGCACTGTCCTGGCCGAGTCACCCATGCGGGCTTTGGCCCGCTCGAGCGCCGTTGCAGAAATATCGAGCACTGTGATGTCGCGAAAGCCCTGCTCCCACAGGTTATCGACCAGCGTCGAGGCGCCGCCGCCGGCATCCAGAATCGGGTCGTCGCTCTGCACGCCGGTCCGGGCTATCAGACGCAGCGAAACCTCGGATCTGGGCTGATACCAGGAGAGTTCGGTCGTCTCTTTATTCGAATAAACCCGTTCCCAATGGTCGCGACAGGATTTTGTCATAGCTGCAATTGCCAGTAGCCGACATCAACCCATCGGTCGTGTTTAAAACCGACTTTTTCGAAATGGCCGACTTTCTTGAAACCGAGACGTTCGTGCAGTCTGATGCTTGCTTCATTGGGAAGCGCAATGCCGCCGATGACCGAGCGCATCGATGCAGCTTTAATCCCGTCAATCAACGCGGTGTAAAGCTCAACTCCCAGGCCTCGGCCCGTCCAGTCAGGATCGAGGTAGATCGTTGCCTCGACGGCAAAGCGATACGCGCACCGGCCTTTCCACTTTGACGCATAAGCATAGCCGCCGATCTTGCCGCCCTCCTCCATAACCAGCCATGGCAGCTGCGCATCGAGAGTCTCGTTTATGCGCTGTCCCATGCCTTCGACGGTGACCGGCTCTGTCTCGAACGTGATGCAGGTCGCCGCAATGTAATGGTTGTAGATCGGCGCGAGCTGAGCGGCGTCGCTTGCCGCAGCGGTCCGTGTAGTTACGCTCATGATGACCTCAAGTCAGCCTGACGTTACGATTCATCGCGCTGACCGCGACTGCCGAAAGGACGTGGACGAACGCAGTACCAGGTGAGTAGCACCAGCGCCCCGAAAGTGCTGTAGACAACCACGAATACCCACTCAGGTAACTGATAATACAACAGTTTATCGAGCCAGTGCGAAATGAAGGCGCCGCCATATGTGGCGCCATTCGCCCGCGCCCGAGCCGCCATTTCCCACGTCGTCAAGGGACAAATTATGCCTGCCCACGACTGCACGACGACCACCGCGATACTGAGAAGATGCGTCAGGCGGAACCACGGATTGCGTACCCAGGACCACGACAACAGTCCCCCGGCGATGATGGCCAGCAATCCACCGATAACAAATGCAACGAACAGCACATGAGTGATGAGCAGCACGTCGGCAATCAGCAAGTAACCCTGGGCAGTCATTAATGCAAATCCAGACGACAGCTGCTTTTAATAGTCTCTACGACGCACCAGCTCGTCGCTCGTCGAAGACCGCAGGTGGCATAGAGTACCGCTCAGAAAGACCACGTTGGCGCGGCCGCTGATCAGGTACAGCACCTCGTCTCCATCGGGATGCATCTCCCCGCCGTGTGGTGAATTTTCCGCCATCGTTACAGCGTCTTAGCCCATCCAGAACCCTTTCCTGTGCGAGACGCCGAGCACCTTCTTGCAACTGGCACAGAAGTAGACGTAGCGCTTGCCAAATCTGCTGCCGGCCTCCTGGTAATGGATCGTTTTCTGTGGCTTTTCGCAATGCGGGCACAATGGCGTGATGTTGTCCTTTCTTTCTGCAGCAATCATCGGCGGATCTCCAAATAGACGGGGAGCGACAGGCGCAGCACCTCTCGCTCGCCAGCTTCGCTAAACTGCGCCCGCAGCCCGATTCAATCGAAAGGCCCGGTAGGCCAGCGCTCCGGGCACTACAAAACCGAACCAGGAGACAGCCATCGGTACTGCAACGCCATCAACCTGGACAGGCAAACCAAGGACGAGTCGCAGCAGATGCGCAATGGCAACCAGAGTTAAAAGCAGCCCGGTGATCAGAAAGTACTGTTGGTTCGACATTTCACTCCTCCTGCGCCGCGAGGGCGCTGCTGAAGTCCTGCCTAGATGCCCATCCTCACAAGTACGTCAATTACCTCGCGCATGAAGCGCTCTATGGACGGGTGTTCAGCCGCAAAACTGGTTTCCAGTTCCCTGGCTTTCTCGAGCACCGAATCTGTTTCAGCGCGATCGCCCTCCGGATCAAGCAAATCGTCTATGTCCGCATCAAGATCGCGGACCAGCGACAGCGTTTCGTCATCGAGTTCGGTCTTGCCGATCTCGTCGCGCAGCTTGCCCAGTAGATCTTTGATTTCCTTGTTACTCATACCCGACTACCCCAGTTTTCGAATGCCCACCGCCGCGCGAATCTGTGCCATGTACGGCGCTGATATCGCACGCGCTTTCTCAGCGCCTTTTACAAGCTCAGCTTCGACAATAGCCGGATCTGCGATGAGTCGTTCGTACTCCTCGCGAGCCGGCTTGATATGATCGTTGATGTACTCAAACAGCTTCTGTTTCATCTGCCCCCATGCGATGCCCTCGGCATACAGCTTTTCGACCTCTGCCGTTTCCGCCGGCGTGGCGAATGCTTTGTAAATGTCGAAAATCGTGCTGCCTTCTGTGTCCTTCGGCTCACCGGGTTCGAGGCTGTTGGTCTTGATCTTCATGATGAGCTTTCTTAACGACTTCTCGGGTGCGAACAGCGGTATCGTGTTGTCATAACTCTT